>CANQJU010000006.1 GCA_947624315.1 uncultured Bacilli bacterium
ATAATAATGTCCTTTTAGATGCATCAATTCATCATGTGATCCAAATTCTATAATTTTTCCCTTGTCCATCACTATTAATTTATACATATAATGAGCAAAGGCTAATCTATGAGATATCATAATCACAGTTTTATTTTTTAATTCATTTACAAACTAAAAGTCATATTAACATATAAGTTGAAAAACATTTATCTAATTATTGTGGTTTGCTACGGAATCATCAACATGTAAATTTTTAGAATAAAAAGAAAGCATTGAGTTCCACGCCATATAAATACCTTTAAATTTTCCATGCAGTCCCTTAAATCACAATGGAACATACTTCGGCAAAATAAAGAGTATTACAATCAGAATGATTATATAAACAATTTCTATTTTATCAAGAAATCTCGAAATTTTGAGTACATAATTATTTTTATTAAAAAAGCGCATAGTAGCATTGTAATAGCCCATGGGTAACACTACATAATTTCCTATTTCCTTCTTAATCATTTTTAATAAATAATACATTGATGGTAAAGAAATAGTAATAAGTAAAATAACGACGATATTGATCCACTAATATACTCCTTCTTATTCTATAATCAGTAAAGACAAAAGCCATGAAAATATTTGATTTCCTAATAAACAATTTGCTTCTCCATATCAGTCTCAAACCCAACCATCATATTAAAGTTACTTTTTATATGTTGCTTCACATTAATTAAGTTTGGCTAATAAACATACCGTTTCAACATCAGCTGAATGAGGAAACATATCAACAAACTTCAATTTTTTTATTTCATATTTTTCTGATAAAATATTTAAATCTCTTGCTAATGTAGCTACATTACAAGAAACATAAACTAATTTATCAATATTTTTATTCATAATAGTATTTAAAAATACTTGATCGCAGCCTTTACGCGGTGGATCAAACACAGCACAATTAAAGTGCACATCTAATTTTTGAATTACTTCTTCTGCGGCTCCCAAATAAAACTCAATATTATTAACATTATTTATTTTAGAATTTTCTTTTGCATTAGCGATAGCTTGAGGAACAATTTCAATTCCATAAACCTTTTGGCAAAACTTACTTAAAGTAATTCCAATTGTTCCAACTCCACAATAAGCATCTAATAAAATGTCACTTTCTTTTAAATCTGCAAATTCTCTAACTATTTTATATAAGTTTTCTGTCTGTTCATGATTAACTTGAAAAAATGATTTATGAGATAAAACAAATTTATATCCTAAAATATCATCTATTAATTCATCTTTACCATATATAATTCTTGTCTTTTCGCCCAAAATAACATTTGAATCTTTTTCTTGAACATTTATTAAAATACTTTTTACATATGGATAGCGTTTAATGATTTTTTCAACAATTTCCTTTTCGTTATTTAATTGATCCCTTTTTACAACCAAAATAATCATATATTCTTCTTGACAATTTTTTCTAATTAAAACATGTCTTAAAATACCTTGTTTATTGTTTTCAACATACCCATCAATATGATATTCATTAGCTAAATTCTTAATAAATTTAATTATATCATTTGATTCGTTAGTTTGAATATAGCATTCATCAAAAGGAATAATAAAATGCGTATTTTTGCGATAAAAACCGCATATTGTTTTATTATTAATTTTAGAAAATGGAACTTGTACTTTATTGCGATAGTAATATGGATTTTTCATCCCCACGATTCCTAAAGAATTAACATTTTGAATATGTCCAATTCTTTTTAAAGTTTCAATCCCCATTTTTTCTTTAAATGCTAGCTGAGATTGATAATTTAGATGCATAATATCGCATCCTCCACAATCCATAAAATGCTTGCAAATAGGTTTTACCCGATTGGGACTACTGTTTAGAGTTTTAATTACCTTAGCTGTACAATAATTGGAATTAACCTTTTCAATCTCTAATTGACATTTTTCTCCAACTAAGGCATTGGATGCAAAAACAGTCATATCATTAATCTTAAATACACCTAATCCATCATGATTTAAATCAATGCATTCGCTTATAAATTTAAACCCTTTATCCATATAATATCACCATTATGATTATAACATATTTTCATAAAATTAAAAAGAAAAAAGTAATGTTTGAAGAAGTTCTTCTTTGAACTTATAATATTGAAAATTATATTTTATGATTTTGATATTTTCTATTGTCAATTGTTTAGTAGATATTAAAATAATTCTTTTTTTAAATGTTTCAAAAAAAGAATCAATTTTGTAATTATAAGATGTATCATTAAATAAAACTAAAAATTCATTTTCATTTATTATTAATGTTAAATATTTGCTCATCTTTTGTAAAGAAAAATATTCATTTTCCTCAAATGATATTCCATAATCCTTTAAGGCTTTCACAGTAATAAGAAATAGCCAAAAATCATAATCATAAAATATTCGAGAAATATTGGGATTTGATATAGTAACAATATAAAAATTGCGATTATCTTCAACATTTAATATCATTTGGTTATCTTCAAAAATTTTAAATAATAAATCATAACATCTTGAAATACGTCTATTAATTTTGTCCTTTAAAACAACTAAATGATAATTATCTGTTGAAACAATATAATCTTGCTTTACGATATTTTCCATAATATTGTGCCAAATTAAGGGATAACTAATTATCAAATTATTAATAGATTGATAAAATTTAGTTTCGCGTCCACAATATAAACAATTATTTACGAAAATCACCTCATAATATTATATGAATTTTTATCTTTTAATATTATCAATTATCATTGATAGAGGATAATATTTTAGAATTGTTGAAAAAATAATGAGGAAAGGAACAGCAATTAACATACCTATGATTCCAAAAAGATGCTCAAAAATAAGCAAAAATAAGATTACCATTAAAGGATGATTATCAGTTTGTTTACTTTGAATATATGGTGTTAAAAAGTTTGACTCAATGAGTTGAACTATTATAACAATTATTAATATTGCAAAGGCTTTTTGTGGGGATGATAATAAAGCAAAAACCACTGGGAAAGCTCCTCCGATATATGGTCCAATATAGGGAATTACATTGGTAACAGCAATAATACAGGCAAAAAATAAGGGATAACTTAAATGAGCAAAATAAAAAGCTGTTGTACAAACTATTATTAAAATAAGCATTACTAAAAATGTTCCACGAAAATACAAAGACATTTTTTTATTTAATTCACCCAAGAAATCTTTAAATCTTATACGATTTTTACTAATCAAATAGTCCCTAATTTTACACAATATTTTTTCATAATCTAACAATAAATATAATAAAACAATTGGTACGATGACAATAATACTAATATAATTCAAAAATTTATCAAAAATATTTTGAGGTAATGAATCTATTTCATTTATATAATTAGTGAGAAAGGTATTTATATTATCAAAAGTTGGCTGATAGTTTATTGGTAAAAAATCAAATTTATTAGCAAATTTATTAACCATTTCTTCTAATTCTTGAATAATTTTTGGGAAATTTTCTATTAACAATTTAGTTTCTTTTATTGAATATGGTATTGTTGTTTTAAAAAGAATTATAATAATAGCAAGTAAAATTGTTACAACAGTAATAACTGCTAAAACTCTGCTTTTTTCATACTTTTGGAAAAAAACAACTATTGGTTGTAAAATAAATGCCAAAACAAAAGCAATTATAAAAGGTATTAATATTTTTAATATAAATAATAAAATTAACTTTACATATGGAAATGTTTTAACAAATATAAATATTGATAAAATAGTTAGAATAAACAAAACTAATTTTTTAATATAAGCATTTTCCATGAAATCACCAATATTATTGTGTGCTAATTTTATTATTTATAATAAAAAAAGAGAAAGATTTTCATCTTTCTCTAATTAATTTACTATTTTAATTCAGCAAAGTATTTAATAGTACGTACCATTTGTGATGTATATGAATTTTCATTATCATACCATGAAACAACTTTAACTAATGATTTGCCTTCACCTAAAGGTGTAACTTTAGTTTGTGTTCCATCGAATAATGATCCACAAGTAATACCTACGATATCAGATGATACTAATTCTTCTTCTGTATATCCAAATGAAGGATTAGCAGCAGCTTTCATTGCAGCGTTAACATCACTTGCTGTAACTTCTTTGTTAACAACAGCTACTAACTCAGTAACTGAACCAGTAGCAACTGGAACACGTTGAGCAGCACCATCTAATTTTCCAGCTAATTCAGGAATAACTAAACCAATTGCTTTAGCAGCACCAGTAGAGTTAGGAACGATATTAATAGCAGCAGCACGTGCTCTTCTTAAATCACCTTTTCTATGTGGGCCATCTAATACCATTTGATCACCAGTATAAGCATGGATTGTTGTCATAAATCCTTTTTCAATTGGAGCTAATTTATTTAATGTATTAGCCATAGGAGCTAAACAGTTAGTAGTACAACTTGCAGCAGAAATAATTGTATCACTTGCTTTTAATGTTTTTTCGTTAACACCAAAAACAACTGTAGGTAAATCATTTCCAGCTGGAGCAGAAATAACTACTTTTTTAGCACCAGCATCTATATGTGCTTGAGCTTTTGCTTTTGAAGTATAGAATCCTGTGCATTCTAATACAACTTCAACACCTAATTTACCCCAAGGTAAATTAGCAGCATCTTTTTCAGCATAAATTGTGATTTCTTTTCCATCAACTTCGATTGCGCCTTCTTTTGCAACAACTGTATCAGCTTTTGCATAGCGTCCTTGTGATGAATCATATTTTAATAAATGAGCTAACATTTTAGCATCAGTTAAATCGTTAATTGCAACGATTTCATAACCTTCAGCACCGAACATCTGTCTGAAAGCAAGACGTCCAATACGTCCAAAACCATTTATAGCTACTTTTACAGCCATTTTAAATTCCTCCTTATGGTTCTTCTTTTTTTACGTATAGTATTTTATCACTTTTTCCAATTTTTTTCAATAGATTTGATAATATTTTTTAAATTATTTATCTGCAAGTAAATACTCAATTGCCTCTTTATAACTTTCAAAATGTTTTCCAAAGAATGTTTTTTCGCATACATCATGAATTACTGATATTTTACGAAACTCTTCTCTTTTGGTAATATCAGATAAATGTACTTCAATAGTTCTTATATTTAAAGATGCAATGGCATCACGTATAGCATATGAATAATGAGTATATGCTCCAGCATTTAAAACAATTCCATCAACTTTTTCAAAATAAGCTTCTTGTAATTTATCAATAATAGCTCCTTCATGATTAGATTGAAATACTTCAATTTCTGTATTATATTTTTTACCTAACTCTAATAAATATTTTTTTAAATCATCATAACTATTATTACCATATATCTTTTTTTCTCTTATTCCTAAAAAATTTAAATTTGGACCATTAATAACTAATATTTTCATATAAAATTACCTCTTTATAAATAGTATATAATATTTTCATTTTTTTGTAAATAAAATGCTCTGTTTTTAGCAGAGCAAATTTTATTAGTCTTTATTAGAAAAGGCAATAGCAACAATTCTAAGTATTTCTAAGTATAACCAAACTAGAGTAAATGATAAACCGAATGATGCATACCATTCCATTTCTTTTGGCATTCCACCTTCAACTATTCTTCTGATAGTATCAAGATCCATTAACAAATATAAAGCTGCTAAGAATACTGTAACAACAGATACTCCTAAAGAAAGTCCCCAGTTCATAGTTTGATTAGTAAGCATCATAATCAAATATAATAAAGCTTCACTAATTAGAAAACTTAACGCAAAAGTTATTAAGAAACGAAAGAACTTACCATTAACTTTAACAACATTTGTTAAGAATAAAGTAGTTACAACAGCAAAAACGACAAAAGTTGATACTAATGCTGTAATAACTGCACCATCTAGTAAATAGCTATAAACCATTGAAGTAAATCCAACTAAAACTCCTTCAAACAAACAATATAAGCTTCCAAATATTTTTGATTTAGTTGGTACAAGGAAAGCAATGATTGATGTAATAACTGTTGCAACTGAAGAAACAATAATTGTTCCTAAATACAACGATGTATTCATCATTCCTAAAGCAATTCCTCCAAAAGCACCAATAACTACAAACAATAAATATAGTAAGGTTTTTTTGGCAACTCCTGAATAAGTGGCAGCTTGATAATCTTCCATAGCATATTCACGATTCATCAATCTTCTTAAAACCGCATTTGATTGTCTCATATTTAATTCACCCCATTTTTAATAATTCATATATATTATACACCTTTTTTATATTTTATCAATTGGAATTAGTGATAAATCATCTATAATCGTCATTATTGAACAATCCAAATTGATCATCATCAGGTAAATCTTTAAAAATACCTAAACGATTAAATTTTTCAACAAGTGTATTATTAATTCTTGTTCTTCTCACAACATCTTTTTTAGATGTAAAAGGATATTCATTTCGAGCATCAACTATTGATTTAGCAATTGATGGGCCTAAAGAATCCATTGCACTAAATGGTATTATTAAATTTGATCCATCGATTACAAAGTTTTGCCAATCAGATTTATAAATATCTATTTGTTTAAATGAAAAGCCTCTTTCCATCATTTCTAAAGATAGAAGTAAAGTAATATATACTTTTTGTTCTTTTGGAGAAAGTTTCTTTTGCGCATTTAATTCTTTTAAACGTCCTTTAACTGCTTCCTTGCCTTCAACCATTGTTTCTATTTCAAAAGCGTCAGCTCTTTTTGAGAAGAATCCCGCATAGTAATAAATTGGTCTATAAAGTTTGAACCATCCAATTCTTAAAGCCATAATAACATAAGCAGTTGCATGAGCTTTAGGGAACATGTATTTTATTGATTTACATGATTGTATATACCAATCAGGAACATTATGTTTTCTCATTTCATCTTCTTGCTCTTTTTTTAAGCCTTTACCTTTACGAACACTTTCCATAATGGTAAATGCATCAAGAGCTGGTAAATCTTTAGAAATTAAATAAGACATAATATCATCACGACATCCGATCAATTCATTAAAATGTATGCTGGTAACTCCTGGTTTTTGTCCTAAAAATATCTCTCGCATATTTCCATTCCAAATACCTTCACCATGACTCAATCCAGATATTTTTATTAAATCACTAACAGTTTCCGGACGTATTTCTCTTAACATATCCTTAGCCAAATTTGTTCCAAATTCTGGTAGTCCAGTTGTCCCTATTTCTTCAAGGATATCTTGAGATTTAACATTCAAAACACTAACACCAGAAAACATTTTTAAAACTTCTTTGTCTGATAATGGAATATCTTCAACTTTAGAGAATGGGAATTTATCTGGTTCATTTTCAACATAGTTCATCAATTGACGAATCATTGTTGGGTCATCATGTCCTAAAATATCAAGTTTTAATAAATTTGATTCAAAACTATGATATCCATGATGTGTTGTTTGCCAACTTAATGATGTATCATCAGCAGGATATTGAACAGGTGTAATTTCATTTATATCTATACCTTTAGGGACAACAACAATTCCTCCTGGATGTTGACCAGTTGTTCTTTTAACATCAACTAACTTTTCAGCTTGTCTATCTAGTTCACAATTACGAACTTGTTTTTTAATACGCTCGTAATGCCCTTTAACATATCCATAAGCTATTGTTGAAGCAATCTTGCTAATAGTTCCAGCTCTAAAAGTATATTCTTTTCCAAATATTTGACGACAAAAATCGTGAGCTTTTTCTTGATATTCACCAGAAAAGTTCAAATCAATATCAGGAGTCTTCGTTCCATCAAATCCTAAGAATGTTTCAAATGGAATATCACATCCATCACTAATCATTTCTTCCCCACAAATAGGACATTTCTTCTTTGGTAAGTCATAACCAGTACCAGCATTTTGTAAATCATCTTTTAAAGATAATTGTTCAGGCGTTTGACCATATTTTCTAGACTCTTCTGGAGATAATTTAAAAGCGGTAAAATGACACTTAGGACATACATAATGTGGAGGCAGAGAATTTACTTCAGTTATTCCCATGAAGTTAGCAACTAAACTTGAACCTACAGAACCTCTACTTCCAACAACATATCCAGCATCACGTGAATGTTTAACTAACATATGCGCAATATAATATATTGAAGCAAAGTTATTATTAATAATACTATCTAATTCTTTTTCCAAACGATCGGAAATAAGTTTAGGTAAATTTTCACCATATTTTTGATGAGCAGTTGTCATTGTTAAACGTTCAACTTCGGCCTTAGCTGAAGGTATTCCTTCAGATGCCATAAAATCATCACCAGGAGCAAATAACTTCTTAGGGAACAAAGAAAACTTTTCAATAGAATCAGCAATTAAATTACTATTGACGACAACAATTTCATCAGCTAATTCTTTACCTAAGAAACTAAATTCATTAAGCATTTCTTCTGTTGTGCGGAAATGTTGACTTGGTAAATTCTTAATCTCATATAGATCATGCATACCACCACCAACCATAGGAACCTCAAAAAGCATTTTACGAAATTCTGTATCTTGAGGATCGAGTTGATGAACATCTCCTGTTGCCACAACAATTTTTCCTTTTTCATTACCAGCTTTAATAATTTTTTTAATTATTTCTTGAATATGCTCAATAGTTATTTCCCCGCCACTTGATTCAACAATATGTGAGTATACCATTGGTGGTTGAACTTCTAAATAATCATAAAAATCAACACAATCTAATAATTCTTCATAACTATTATTCATGGCTTTTTCAAAAACTTCACCACGATAACAACTACTTCCTATTAGTAAACCATCGCGATGTTTCTCTAAAAACTTTTTTAATATGCGTGGTTCATGAGCAAAATTAACTGTATGTGATTGACTTATAATTTTATTTAAATTAATTAAACCATCATGATTCTTAGCAAGAATAGTTACATGTGATGGAAAGGCCAATTTAAAGGCTTCTTCATCTAAAATCAAACTATTTATTTGACTATAATTATGAATATTTAATTCAAATAAATGGTTTAACATCTTTATAAAAATTTCAGCTGTTGTTTTAGCATCATAAATAGCACGGTGATGTTGCTCTAAATCAACATCAAAGAACTTAGCCAATGCTTTCAAGTTAAAACGTTTAAGCTTATCGCCATAACAAACACGTGCTAATTGCAAAGTATCGATTGTTGGGATAACACCTTGATATAAATTTAAATCTTTTAAATTTCGATATAAATGTGAATTATCAAATGTGGCATTATGAGCAACTAAAATCGAATCTTTATAAAATTCAATAAATTTAGGTAAAACTACATCAATAGATGGAGCTCCCCTTAAATCATCATTAGTAATACTTGTTAAATTTGTTGTGAACTCAGTAACAGGTCTACCAGGATTAACATATGTTGAAAATTCATCAACAATCATTCCATGTTTAACCTTACATGCAGCAATTTCAATTACTTCATTGTAATTACTAGAAATACCAGTTGTCTCAAAATCATATACTACATATGTTGCATCATCTAAATTAATATCACCATCACTTAGAGCAATTCTAAATTTGTTTTCATCTACCAAAGCTCCCTCAACACCAAAAATTGGTTTTAAGCCAGCCTTATTAGCTAATGTTTCTAATTGTGGCAATATTTGAATATTATACTTATCAGTAACTGCTAAAGCCTTATGACCATATTCTGATGCTCTATTAACATATTCAGATACTTCTAAAACAGAATCTTGAGCACTCATTTTTGTATGAGCATGCAATTCTACTCTTTTTATAGGTGCATTATCAAGTTTTAAAGTTTTTTCGGCTTTTCCTAAGCCACCAACTTCTAATATTCTTAAAACCATATCTCTAGAAAAAGTATCATAACTTAAGTTTCCATACACTTTTAATTTTGAACCAACCATACCATTTTCTTGATAGAATTTTTGTTGGAAATCAAGTTGATTATTCAAAAAAGTCTTAATAATCAGTGAACTTGTTCCATCATATAAAAGAGCTTCATAAATCTTATGACCAGTCGAAGTCTTTTTTATTTCCGCTTTTAGAATTTCACCTTCAACAACAAAATGAGTACTTGAATTTTTTTGTTGATATTCTACTAATTCATATTCTGAAGATGGCAAATCACATAATCTCATTGATGCATTGTTTAAAGGAGTTGATAATCTCTTCATCTTTGTCATGCGATTGTGATTTGGATTTTCATTTTCAACTTTCTTTTCAGCAAAATCAACTTCTTTTTCAACAACTTCATGATTTGCTTCTGATTGTAAATTTTTAATTTCTTCAATCACTGGCATTACAAATTGATTGATTTCTACAGAAAAATCAATAAATCCAAGTCCACATATTTGGAATTTTTCTTTTATGTCATCAACAATTTTCAAAATAATATTTTTATCAACCTCATCACCAACCATTATAGTGATTTTATTATTATCAATATTAGGAGTATATTTCTTTATAGAACTATGAGTTATTTGATTGATTGAATCTTGATCAACAACATAATTATATATCTCATTAAGAAATTCATTTGGTATTTGCTTATCAGGATAATTAACAAAAACATTTACCTTTAGAGCAATTTTCTTTTCAACAAGTCCTTTTTTTAAGCAATCAATCATTTCAAAAATTGTTTGAGGTTCAGGATATTCAATAAAACTAATATATAAATCTAAACTAAATGTGGCCTTATCAATAACAATTCTATCAAGTTCTGTTGAAAAAAGTCCATTTAGATAAGGATATTTTACAAAATCTAAAATAGTTTGAAACCTCTTTTGCTTTTCTGTTGACATTATTATTCACCTCCTATATTGATATATTATATCAAAATTGCCAATTTTAATAAATGAATTTTTCCTATTTTATTAATCCTCAAGAGGATTAAAATTCATATTTTCTTCAAGCTTCACAATAATTTGAGCTATTAATTTTATACTATTGTTAACATCATCAAAATGTACTAACTCAGCAGGAGAGTGCATATATCGAAGTGGAATACTAATTAGGATTGTTGGAACACCTAAATTAGCATGATATATAGCATCTGCATCAGTATAACTACGATAAACAACTGTTGATATTTGTAATGGAATATTAGCCTCTTTAGCACATTTTTTAGCAAAGTTTTCTAATTTGGTATTCATTATTGTTCCAATAGTTAAATCTGGACCTTTTCCCATTACAATATTATTAGAATTACCTGGGCTTAAAACTGATGAGCGATCAGTTGTAACATCAACAGCAATAGCGATTGTTGGATTAATTCTCTTTCCAACAAGCGTTGCCCCATTTTTAGTTGTTTCCTCTCCAACTGTGCAAGCAGCATAAACACCATTCTTAGTTTTCATTTCTTTGGCTAATTTTAGGGCTTCATTAATAACATATACACCTATTTTATCATCTAAAGCACGAGCACAAATAATATTGTCATTTAGCATTTTATAGGTTGCATCATGAACAATGCAATCACCTACTTCAACTAATTTTTCAGCTTCTTCTTTGGAAAAAACGCCTAAATCTAAAATCAAATCTCTTTCAGTTGGCTTTACATTATAACTATCAGGGAATTTAGCAATAGATCCATAAACAATTCCCTTTTTAGTAATTACTTGTACTCTTTGTCCTAAATAAATACCAGGAGTAATGGAACCTACTTCTTCAACGCGACATCTTCCATCATCAAGAATTCTTGTTATCATTAATCCAATTTCATCAGCATGAGCCGCAAGTAAAATCTTGTTTTTAGCCTCAGGATTTATAATACTAACCAAATTACCAACAATATCAGTTTCAAATTTATCAACATATTTGTCCATATGTTTCATAACCTTCTTTTGAAGTTCATACTCTCTACCTGATACTGAAGGTGTTTCTAACATATCAAATAAAAACTCTTTATTCATAAAAATAATCCTCCTATTTGTTATTAAAATAATTTTCTAAATATTTTACAACGCCATCATTATTACAATCTAATGCATGGTTAGGTACTTGTTTCAAAACTTCTTCGACACTATTAGCCATAGCCACACCACATCCAGCCTTTAAAAGCATTTCCAAATCCCCATAATCATCGCCAAAAGCAATAACATCTTTCAAAGAACTATTTACAACTTTCAAAAAATTAACCAATCCAGAAAATTTAGTAATTCCCCTAGGAGTTAGTCGATACCATTTTCCTCCTAAATAATTTAAACATTCTAATTGATATTTTTCAGCTATCTTCATTGCCATTTCATTACTATCACAACTAAAAACTATTTTAAATACTTCTTCATCTAAAGGATTATTTTTATAATCGCGATAAACAGCATTTTGATTTTTATAACTAGGATCAGATGTATATAATGTATACAATGTTTGTACAGATATTTTAGAGGAAATAATCATTAATTCATCTAAAAGTTCTTTAACCATTTGATTATTAAAAGGATAACTAAATATTACTTTTTCCTTATCATCAACAATTAAACTACCACCATTTAATATTGAATAATCAGGTTTAACTAAATTAATTATTTCTAATGAATTATTTAAACTTCGAGCAGTATTAAACACCAGTTTATGTCCATTTTTACGAAATTCATTTAGTTTTAATAAAGTATAATCGCTTACCTTTTTATCAGTATTTAACAAAGTATCATCTAAATCAACAACAATATACATTTTATTTCCTTTCATTTTTTAAATAACTTTAATTATTTACAATAATCAATGGTACAAACATTTCTTTTGTTAATGATCCATGATGGCCTTTATGACGTGATGAATGTTCAGTAAGCAACATAATTTTATTACCTTTGCTTATAGCAATATAATCACCTAATCTTTTGGCATTTTCATTTGTAATATTTACACCAAAGTAATTATTTTTTATTAAATATTCACTTTCAAATAAAGCAAATTCTTTTCCATATTTTTGATTAAACTTTTCAACAAACTTTTCTTTTTCATTATCTTTTACATTAAAAGCAATAGCTCGAGCATCTAAATATTGTGGTGCCTCAAGCATAGATGTAATTTCTAAATCCTTGTACAATTCAAAATAGCCATCAATATCAACTTGTCCATGATCAGCAGTAATAATAAATAGTGTATCGGCTGTTGAAGAAACAAGTTCTTCCACTTTTTGGTTAATACTATTTATTAATCCTAAAGTTTCATTAGAAGTTACTCCACATTTATGCATTGTTGAATCTGGTTCAGGGCAATAGCAATATATGAATTGTTTGCCTTCCTTTTGCGTTATTTCTCGAATATTTTTAACGTAATCATCTAATTCATTACAAACAAGCAAATTATCATTATGCCAATCATTCCAATAAATAGGTGCAACTGTTGTTATATTATAATCACTTTTATTATTATAATAGAAAGGTTCATTTTTTAACTTTTCTCTAACTGTTCCACGCTGCAATTCTTCTCTTGTAAAAGAATCAACATCTAAAAATAAATCAATAACACGATTAAACTCTTCAAAATATAGGCACCATCCAAACCAACTGTGTTCAATTGGATACTTATTTGTTAATAATGTTGTTGTAGCACTAGTTGTTGTTGAAGGAAAAACCGATGTTAAAGTCTTTTTAATATTGCGTCTTAAGAAAGAATTTTTATCAAGATTTATCTTTAAAGGATTTATTCCTAGTCCATCAAAAATTATGAAGACTATATTTTTATAATTCTTGTTTAATTCTTTATCTAATATTTTTAAAGTTTTTTTATCATTATCACATTTTAAATATTTTGCAAAACTAGCTGAAATATTTACTAAGTTTTTATTAAAATTGGGTTTTACAAATTTCATATAAACTCCTAATTATAAAATAACTTTCCATGCCTCACATAATTTATCCAAAGACCACGAAGCATTTAGGGGTGAGGTGGATGGTAATTTGATTCCTTCAATATTAATTATTGGATAAATATATTTGTTATATAATTGATATGCCTTATCACCATTTAAATAAATACATTTAACTTTAGATAATTTAATTATTTTTTGTATATCATTTATTTCAACATTATCAATACTAGTATCTTGGGAACCAACAATTGTACATTTTTTTATCACATCCCACAAAGCAATATTATGTTTTAATAAGAATTGTTTCTTATCATCAATAGTCAAAGGTTCTTCTTCTTGAAAAATAATTGATAAAACTTTCCAAAAACGATTTTGACTATGGCCATAATAAAAACCTACTTCTCGTGATTTTACGGAAGGAAATGAACCTAATATTAATATTTTAGAATTATTATCCCATATGGGATCAATATTATGAACTTGGATTGTTGGAAATTTATTTTTTATAATTATTACCTCTTAATTTTATATAAATAAGTAGACAATATGCCTACCTATAAATTTCAAAAATATACTATAAATGAATTATACTACACTTTCCCAAAAAATGCAAATAGATAAGAAAATGCTTCTTCATTTTTTGAAGAAGCATAATGATTAAATATCAAATTTAGTTAATATTTGTGATGGTGTCTTTTTTAATAAACCATAAATAGGTAACATACCACATATAATCATAGCAATAAATAAAATTACACCACCATAAAGAGCATAGGAAATACTACTATTAAATGTTCCAACATTAAATGATTCAGATAATATTTTACTAACATTGAAATATAAAATTGTAGTAATAATATAACCTAATACACTAGTAAATAATGTCAAGAAAAATGTATTAGCCAAAAATTGACCTAAAAGTTTTTTCCTTGGGAAACCTAGTGATCGATATACTCCTATATCATATGATAAATCAGATATCTTGTTTTTATTAATAATGTATGAAAATATCAAAGAAATCAATATTAATACAGCACTAGCAATTCCAAATATTAATTTTTGTGCTGTTCGATCTTCTAATTCACTAAAATAAATTTGATGATCTTTTTGCTTTAATATTTTACTTTCATACTCGTTAAGAAATTCATTTGTTTCCTTAACTGATTTGACAGGTTTAAATATATAATTTTTATATTCTCTAGATACAATACTAGCTTCGAAATCACATAAGCCAATAACACTCATTGATTGTACGCTTCCATAATATATTCCTACAACTGTCTTGTCTTTATATTTATCTCCTATTTCATAGTTAGAGAAAAATGGAACAATAATTTCATCTTTATTTGCAAATGTTCTTCCATCTAATATTTTATATTCGCTATCAGGATAATATGATAGTTTATCATATTGAAGAAAATTATTACTATAAGATGAAAAATCATTAAGAATAATTAAACTTTCATTAGAAAATGGATATGAATATACACCAACAACTTTATATTGTATAAATCTATAAGTTATAAATTCTGGCATTTCAAACTTTCCATCTTTAAGACAAGATTGATAATTTACTAATGCTTCTCTATTTGTGTTTTCAAAAGAATAATTGGATAAATCACGTCCATAAATAATACTATATAATTTCTTCCCTTGGAAAGTCATTTTTTCTTTAGTAAGGGCGTTTGTGGCAAGAGGAGTACCAAATGTCAAATAACAATATTGACTCATATTGACATACCCATAAAATTGGTTTTGGGTAGTTATTCCACAAATCGTATAATCTAAAGTCTTTCTTTCAGGATTAGAAAGATCTCCTTCTGTTGTAATAGTTATATTTTTACCAATGAATTCACCATATGATGTTTCTAATTTAGTTGATTTGTTAATTTCATCAATATAATTAACTGTCAAAACAATTTCATTATTTTCTTGAGGAATACGTCCATATTCTACGGAAATATTTTCACGATAAGGAATAATGAACATTTTTTGATAATAATTTGATACATATGAATAGTTTACTTGACTGCGACATGTAACTGTTCCCTCAATTGGTACATATAAGTCACTTATCATATTATTTTCATACAATCCTTCAACAACTTGAGAATCAGCATATTTTACGCCATCATTAAGGAATGAATAATAATCATCATCATAAGAGATATTACTCATATCAATATATTGCGAATTAGAGAATGATATTATACAAAATCCTAATACACATCCTAAAAGTATTAGAAGAGTTGTAAATATTTTAGCTTTTTTAGTTGTGCCAAAAATATTAATACCACTTATAAATGATTTAATTTTTTCAGAAAAAGATTTTTTGTTCTTCTTATCTTCAAACCAATCAGTATTGTATTCAAATGAAAAGTTCTCATCATATTCATTTTTTGATTGTTCTAATATTTCAACATTATTAATGTTAGCAAGTTTTAACTTATTATCACTATCAACATATATGTTTCCATTTGATATAATTACTCTTATTTGAGAGTTATTCTTGTTATCAAAGAATAAATTAATATTACCAATAGATGATTTAAAGTTTTCTTGATGCATATCATTTAAATAAATAAAATTATCTTCATCTTCTGTGCTTTCAACATCTTTTAAATCTTGACTAGAAACTTCTCCATCTTTAACATTATAAATAAAATCGCAATACTTATGAGCTAAATTATTATTATGAGTAACTAATAAAACCAAAGTCTTTTGAGAAATAGATTTTAAAATATTCATAATTTCTTTAGAATTTTTGCTATCCAAATTACCAGTTGGTTCATCAGCAATTAATATTTTGGCATTTTTGATAAGAGCACGAGCAATAGATACTCTTTGTTGTTGACCACCTGATAAAGCATAAGCTTCTTTTTTACGATATTTATACATTCCAACAGCATTTAAAACATAAGTAATTCTTTTATCAACTTCTTCTGGATCTGTTACTCCAATCATTTCCAAAGCTATTTGTAAATTTTCATAGACAGTTTTATGTAATAATAATAAATAGTTTTGAAAAACATAACCAATATTTTTCACACGGAAAGCATCAATTTTATCCATTTGATACTTTTTAATTATTACATCATCATATCTAATGATTCCTGTAGCTTTATCAAGTCCACCTAAGACATTCAATAGTGTTGTTTTACCACTTCCTGAATGACCTAGAAAGCCAATTAATCCATTATTAGGTAATTCGATTGTAGTATTATTAATAACATGGATTTCATTCTTCTTGTTTTTATTAAAATATTTATTTAAATCAATTGTTTTAATCATACTATAACACCTCACTCTTTAGTGTAAGTGATAGATTAGATCGAGCAATTCTACGATCTGCTCTTATTCCCACAATCAAAGAGAATAATAATGAATAGATAAAGAAACATAATATTATAAAAACATTATTATATTTCATTATCATAAATATATCTATATTTAACAAATATCCTAAATAACATATTAATAGTACAAATATAGAAATTACTATATTAATAATAATCGATGAGCATAAAATAATTTTACGTAAATCTGATCCAATTATACCTACTGATCTTAAAATAGCATATTCTCTTGTTTTGCTTTCAAAAATACCTGAAACAATAAATAAACCAATTAATGATAAAATTATAATCGAAACAATTGATATTAAAATAAATGTTAAATATCTAATATAAGTTTCTGATTCTTTATCAAAACCAACTTTTCCTGGAGTATCAGCTATATATCCAGCATCACGAGCAATTTTCGCAGCTTTATCGACATCTTTTGGATAAAATACAACTTCATATACATCATCTATTTTTAGTGGTAAACATATATCAACTACATATCTTTCAACATTCTCATAATAATTAGTTTCAACAACAAAATTTTCTATACTGAAATCATATATACCAGATAAAGAAACAACTAAGTCAGTAACTTCAATATCTTTAGGTCCATAATAAACAATCCTATTAGTTTTATTAGGTTCATTATAGTAGTTAATATTAGTATTAGTAATATTTATTGTTTCACCATCAACAGTACATTTTATTTTAGCATTTTTAATATAACTTGCAGTTAATTCTGAAGAATAATCATCATGAGCATAAAATAAATTATCATAAACTTCATATGAATATCCATATCCACAGAAAATCAATCCATTATTTTGTAACAATTCATTATCAAATTTAAATGTTCCACCAATCTCACTTTTTAACATTTCATTATAAACAGAGAATTGTTTATAACTCATTACTAACATTACTTCATTAGAGCCTTTAGGATAATCTCCTTCAATCATTACAAAATCATCAGGTAAATGATATGAGAAACATCCTGAAATCTTAGTTATAGGTCTTGAATTAGAAAGATTATTATCATACAAAGATAAAGATACTTCTGTTTCCTCATAAAAGGCATTTAAATATCTATCTCCATCAATTTTAGATAATTTATTCAAATCCAAAGTTTTATGATCTTTATCATATACAACCAAACGATTGCTTATATTATTATAATAACGACCATCAGGATTGTATTTAGCTTGATCTTTCAAAGTTAAAGATGATAAAATCAAAAATAACAAAACAAACATTAATATCAAATGAACAATGCCAATAAAGAAACTTTTTTTAGGAGTTCCTTTAATATTTTGAATAAGCAACTTAAATAAATTTTTATTAGTTATTTTTTTATCTACTAAATCAAGTGGTTCATTTAATTCATCACTGATTTCCTCTTTTTTAACATCAGAAATAACTTCACCATCTTTAAGAGTAATAGTTCTTGTAACTACATTTTCAACTTCTGCATAGTTATGAGTAACAATTAAGACAAGTTTATCTTTAGCTACTTCTTTTATTAATTGAATAATTTGAGCACCATTTTCTGAATCAAGATTACCAGTTGGTTCATCACAAGCTAAAATATCACAATCAGTTGCTAAAGCCCGAGCAATAACACATCTTTGTTTCTCACCACCTGATAAATGACTAATTTTAGATTTAATAACATGAGAAAGACCAACTTTTTCAATATAATTAATAGCCATTTCATTAGCTGTTTTTGTGTCAAATCCTCTAACATATAAAGGAACTAAAACATTTTCTAAAACGGTATATGAATTAATAAGATTATAATTTTGAGATATTAAAGCAATATTCTTTTTACGGAAAATATCGCGATCTAAATCGTTAAAAAATGATGTTTCATTACCCTTAAAATATATTTCTCCTTCTTCGTAGGTGTCCATTCCACAAATTACATTTAATAGTGTTGATTTTCCAGCTCCACTTGCCCCAATTATGGCTATGAATTCATTCTTAGACATTTTCAAATTAATGTTCTTTAAGCCAATAGCAATTGTAGAACCTTTATAAAATTTGCTAACATTCTTTAATTCTATCATAAATGATCACCTCGATTTTAAAAATGAAATATATTTCATTTAAAAGTATGTTTATATATTATATACTAATTTTCTCAAAAAATCAACTCAACCAAGCGCTTTCATTAGCATTTTTGTAAAATATACAAATATAAAATTAAAATGGTTAATACATTTTTTAAAAACTACTTGCATATTTTTTGAAAATATGATATTATATATATACTTGCGGGTATGGCGGAACTGGCAGACGCGCTAGACTTAGAATCTAGTTCCTAGGAGTGCAGGTTCGATTCCTGTTACCCGCACCATAATATGAAAAATAAATCTGATACATTTGGTATCAGATTATTTTTTTATTATTGATTTATCTATAATTGACATATTTTGATCATATAAAGTTGTAGTGATATCTTTATCGCTCACTTCAACAAATATTCCCCCAATAGTTTTTAGACCATTGCTATATCTAAAAGCTACTTTAGGATTGTCAATAGTTTCATTGATTTCTTGACCCCTATCACCATCACTAGATGGGCA
>CANQJU010000007.1 GCA_947624315.1 uncultured Bacilli bacterium
AAGTATAAAGATGCTAGTGAAAAGTATTGGCCAGTATATGATCAATTCAAAAGAAAAACTAAGAATTGTAGTTATTTTATGGGAGCAGCTATTTGTTTAATTGCTGTTGTTACTTTTTGCGTAATTTTAAGAGGCTTGAGAAATGAATATTTAATTGCTGCTTCATATGTATTATCAGTTGGTATTTTTATTTTTACTATTATTTTATATGCTAGAAATTACAAAAAATTTAATGCCTTTAATAAAGAATGGACAACTATTAATAATGACTTAGAAAATATCCAAAATAAAATTAGAGTTTTACATGATGATATGGTTGAAGAAATGATTCGTATTATTTGCTTTAATAAATATCACTATAATGATGAAAAAGTAGATATCAACGAGTGGGATCAAAATTATCAAAAGGTTAGAGAAGATATTTTAAAAGAAACATCACAATCATTAGTTTTTGATGATGTTCGCACTTATTTTGAAAATTGGTCAGAGAAATTTTAATGAGAGGAAACTCTCATTTTTTAATTTATAAAAAAATATGTATATTTAATGCAATTCATTAAGTTTTTTGGTATAATAAATAATAGAATAATTAATCAATAGAAAAGGCGGAAATATGAGTAAAACATTAGAAATCAAAGACTTACATGTTAATGTTGAGGATAAAGAAATATTAAAAGGAATTAATTTAACAATAAAAACCGGAGAAGTTCATGCTATAATGGGTCCTAATGGAACTGGTAAAAGTACTCTTGCTTCCACAATCATGGGTCATTTTAAATATCAAGTTACAAAGGGAACAATGGAATTAGATGGGGAAAATCTTTTAGATATGACAGTCGATGAGAGAAGTCGTAAAGGTATTTTTTTAGCAATGCAATATCCCAATGAAATAAGTGGTGTCACTAATTCCGATTTTATTAAAACAGCAATGCAAGCTCGTTTGGGTAGTGATGAACATATATCTTTATTTAAATTTATCAAGGAAATGGATAAAGCTGTTAGCGATTTGAAAATGCGCAGTGATTTACCTCACAGATATTTAAATGAAGGCTTTTCTGGCGGAGAAAAGAAAAGAAATGAAATATTGCAAATGAAGATGTTAAAACCTAATTTTGCTATTTTAGATGAAATAGATTCTGGATTAGATGTTGATGCCTTAAGGATTGTTGGAGAAAACATTAATAATATGCGTGGAGAAGATTTTGGAGCTTTAGTTATTACTCACTATGAGCGTTTGTTAGATTACATAGATGTTGATTATGTTCATATTATGATGAATGGACAAATAGTTCGCACTGGTGGTAAGGAATTGATTGCCAAAATCGATGCTCTTGGATACGATTGGTTAAAAGAAGAATTAGGACTTGAAGATGAAGAATTCGACAATCGTCAACACGTTGTTCTTGGAAGCTGTGCTCGCAATCCTAAAACGGAGAATAAGTAATTATGAACAAAGATTTGCAAGAACTTATTGGTAATAGCCAATATGCGATTTTAAAGAATGGAAAAGTTGTTGAAGGAAGTATTTCTGATTTGTCTTTAAAAAGTGGTGATTTTAAAGTCATTCATTATATAGATAAAGATACTAATATGAAAATTGATATCCAAAATAACGAGAAGGTTCGCCTAATTGAAATCTTTTATGAAGTTATAGGAAATATCGAAATTAACATTGATATTAATTGTCATAAGAATGCTTCTTTAACATTGTTAAGTTTTAAAAAGAATGAGAAAAGTGAAAACATTAGGATAAATGTCAATACATATTTAGAAGAGGATGCATATATTGAAAGCAAGAATATAACTTCTTTTAGTAGTAGTTCTTTGTTTAACCAAAATATTTATATGTTAGAAAAGAATAGTCATATTGATTCATTAGATGTTATCATTAATGCATCAAACAAAAAACAAGAATTTAATTTTGATACTTATCATAATGTTGGTGATAGTTATTCTAATATGCGCAATTTTTGTATTTGTAAAAACGATTCATTAATACATATGAATACTAATGGAAAAATTAAAAAAGGTTCAAGCAATAGCAATTTAAGTCAAAAAACTAAAGGATTAATTTTGGATCAAACATCACAAATTAGTGCTAATCCTTTATTGTTAATTGATGAATATGATTGCCTTGCTAGCCATGGAGCATCTATTGGAGCTATTGATGAAGAAGAGTTATATTACTTAATGAGTAGAGGACTTACTAAGGAAGATAGCGAAAGATTGATTGTTGAAGGATTTATTCATCCTTTTATTGAAGAACTAAATGATGAAAAACTACAATCCTATTTATTAGGATTTATGAAAAAAATTTTATAAGGGTGATAGAAATGTTTGATGTTTTAAAATTACGTAAAATGTTTCCAATATATGAAAATCACCCAGATTTAGTATATTTGGATACAGGTGCTACTTCCCTAAAACCTCAATGTGTTTTAGACAAAATGAACGAATATTATCAAGAATATGGTGTTAATATTCATCGTGGTGTTTATCATTTAAGTTATTTGGCTACAAATGCTTATGATGAGGCTAGACAAAAGTGTGCAGATTTTCTCAATGCCTCTTTTGAAGAAATAGTTTTTAAAAGAAATGTTAGTGAAGCTTTGAATTTTATTGCTTTAACATATGGAGAAGAGTATCTTCAAGAAGGAGATGTCGTTATCACATCGGAACTTGAACATCATAGCTCCATTTTACCTTGGATGAAATTATGTGAAAGAAAGAAAGCTTCTTTAAGATATGTTAAACTTGATAGTGAAGGAAGAATTACTATTGATAATTTTAAAAAGGCTTTAGATAGCAAGGTTAAAATTGTTGCTTTAACATATGTATCTAATGTTTTAGGATATATTACTCCTATCAAAGAAATTATTAACCTATCTCATAAAATTGGTGCTAAGGTAATTGTTGATGCGGCACAAGCTGTAGCTCATTTTAAAGTTGATGTTAAAGACTTGGATGCTGACTTTTTAGCTTTTTCATCACATAAGATGATGGGACCAACTGGTATTGGTGTTTTATATGGCAAAAAAGAAATCCTAAAGAAAATTCAACCTCTGGAATATGGAGGAGATATGAACGATGAGGTTTGCCTTGATAGTGTAACTATTAAAGAAATTCCTTATTGCTTTGAAACTGGTACTCCCGCAATCGCTGAAGCTATAGGATTGGGTAGGGCTATTGATTTAATCAATGAACTTGGATATGATAATATTAAATCTCATTGCGAATCATTAAAGAAATATGCTTTAGAAAAACTAAAAGATATTGAAGGTATTACATTATATAATCCTCATTGTGATTTGCCTATTTTAGCTTTTAATATTAATAATGTTCATCCCCATGATGCTGCAACAATCTTTGATGAAGCTAATGTTTGTTTAAGAGCTGGCCATCATTGTGCTCAACTTATTACCAAATGGTTAAAAGTTTTAGGAACATTAAGAGCTACATTTTATATATATAATGATTATCATGATGTAGATAGATTTGTTGAAAGTGTTAAGGAATGTGTAGCATTCTTTAAACAATTTGAAGGTGATAACTATGAATAATATACAAAACTTATACCGACAAGTAATAATGGATCATTATAAAAATCCTCGAAATAAAGGATTAAAAGGTTATCCACATGTTCATTTAAAGAATCCATCTTGTGGAGATGATATTACAATTGAAGCAAACGTTGTTGATGGAGTTATCAAAGAAATTCGTCACAATGGTAGTGGATGTTCTATATGTTGTTCTTCAGCAAGCGTCCTAACGGAAGTATTACAAGGAAAAACAGTTGAAGAAGCTAAAGAGATTATTGAAAAATACTTTTCCTTAATGAAAGGTGAAAAGATAACTGATGAAGATGTTTTAGAGGAAGCTTTGGTATATGAGGGGGTTAGTCAATTCCCTGCTCGTATTAAATGCGCAACTATTTCTTGGAAGGCATTAGAAAAGCTTTTAAATGGTGAACAAGATGAGCAATGAAAAGATAAATAAGATTATCGGTGATTATAAATATGGCTTTACAACGGAGGCTAAAGATGTAGTCAATACGGGTAAAGGCTTGAGCTTAGAAGTTGTTGAAGCAATTTCACGCTATAAGCATGAACCTAGTTGGATGCTTGAATTTCGCAAAAAAGCATATTTAAAGTTTATAGAAATGGAGCAACCAAACTTTGGACCAAATTTAGATTTTATTGATTTTAATGATTATACATATTATATAAAATCTAGTGAAAGTGTGGAAAATAGTTGGGAAAAGGTTCCTGAAAATATTAAAGATACTTTTGATAAATTGGGAATTCCTGAAGCTGAAAAGAAATATCTTGCAGGTGTATCAACACAGTTTGAATCCGAAGTAGTTTATCACAATACTTTAAAAGAACTAGAAGAACTAGGAGTATTGTTCTGCGATACTGATACAGCTGTAAGATTATATCCCGATTTAGTAAAAGAATATTTTGGTAAGGTTGTACCTTATAGCGATAATAAGTATGCTGCCTTAAATTCAGCAGTTTGGAGTGGTGGGTCATTTATATATGTTCCTAAAGGTGTAAAATTAGAAAAACCATTGCAATCATACTTTCGCATAAATTCCGAACAAATGGGACAATTTGAAAGAACATTGATAATTGTTGATGAAGGCGCAAGTTTGAATTATGTTGAAGGGTGCACAGCTCCTATTTATTCAAAGGATTCTTTACATGCAGCGGTTGTAGAAATATATGTTAAAGATCATGGATATTGTCGATATTCAACTGTTCAAAATTGGAGCAATAATATCGTTAATTTGGTTACTAAAAGGGCTATATGTTCAGCATATGCTCATATGGAATGGATTGATGGAAATATTGGTTCAATGCTAAACATGAAATATCCAGCATGCATTTTAAATGGTGAAGGAGCTAAAGGAACTACTGTTTCTATTGCTTTTGCTGGAAGTGGACAAATCCAAGATACTGGAGCTAAAATGATACACCTTGCTCCTAATACCACAAGCACAATAATTTCTAAATCTATTTGCCGAGGTGGAGGAGTAGTAAATTATCGAGGAACGGTAAAACATTCTCCTCAAGCTGTTAATGCCCGAAGCCATGTTGAATGTGATACCATTATTTTAGATGATAAATCGCGAAGTGATACAATTCCTTTTAATTTCGTTCAAAATCAAAAAGCACGAATTGAGCATGAAGCAACTGTATCAAAAGTAAGTGAAGATCAATTGTTTTATTTAATGAGTAGAGGCCTAACGGAATCACAAGCTTTAGAGATGATAGTTATGGGATTTATTGAACCATTCTCTAAAGAACTACCAATGGAGTATGCTATTGAATTAAATCAATTGATAAAATTAGAAATGACTGGGTCTATCGGATGATAGGCCTTTATTTTTTATGCAAAATGCTACTTATAAGTAGCATAAAATTTTTGTATTTTTTATTTAAAAAAATATAAATAAAAAATAATGATATTTAATGGACAAATATCTATCATTTTAAGTTTAATACTTTATTTTTAAATTAAAAAGTGATAAAATAGTAATGCTTAGGATGGTTATTATGGCTTATATCGAAGTAAAAAATTTAAACTTTAATAATAACTTAGTTAATCTTACTATTAATGATAAAGAAGTTATTGGGATATTTGGAGAAAACCAAAGAGCTATTAATGAATTCTTATTAATCATTAGTGGGATTAATAAAAATAATAATACATGTTTTTATAATGGTGAAAATATATTTGATAATTCTCATTATTTTAAACAAAGAATATTTTTAGATTTTAAAAAGATATATACTAATACCTTAAACAAAGAGTTTATTGAAGAAAACTTTAATAATCGTTTTGGATTATCTTTTGATACTAAAAGATTTAAAGAATTAATTAAAGAATTGAAAATACGAAAAGAAACAGAAATAGATGTTTATTATACCTTTACTCAACAAGGAAATACATTAGTTAATTTTAGTTTGGTTGAATCTTTAAATGTTAGTAATATAATTATATCTCATCCTACTAATTATTTAGATAGTGAAAGAGCTACTTTTATAAGCAATGCTTTGACTAATAAAAATAAATATAATTGTGTTATTTTAAATTTAGATCGCTTAGATTTCTTTAAGAATAAATTAGATTATCTTTTACTTTTTACTAAAGAAGGAAATATAATAAAAGTAAATAATGATGATCATTTATTAGTTATTGAAGATAATATATATTTGCACAATCGTTTAATACGTGGTAAAGGTAATTTAGTTATTTCTTATCATGATTATAATAAGGATGAATTAAAGAAATTTGATAAACTAAAAATAAAATATAAAGTTATTTCTCTTTATGATATTGATAGGTATCGTGAGGTTGAACTATGAAAAATAATAAATTAAAGAGATTTCTTAACTCATACTATTTACAACTAGTAATAGTTATGATTATTATTGTTTTACTCATGACGATGGCAATTGTTTTAATGAGAGATGTTAATAGAGGAAATCCAATATTAAGTCGATACGATTTAATCAAAAGCATTTATTTAAGTGCTATTTTAGGAGGAGCAGCTTTTGGATATTCTCAAAGTGCTAAAAGCTTTGACTTTCAACTTTCCTTTACCACTACGCGTAAAGATATTTATTTTAATACTTTAAAAAAGGTATTACAAGTAACTCTCATTTCCACAATCCTTTCTTTATTATATGTGGTTATTGATAGTTATTTTGGAAAGATTAATACTCCTTTTTGGCAAATCTTTATTCATGAAGGTTTGTTAATGATGCTTGAATTGGTGTTGTTTATTTCATTGGTTGGATTTTTTATGGGATTTATTAAAATGAATTCTTACATTGCTTATATTTTATTATTGTTAGTTGGTGCTTCGATATATATAACTATTGATTATTTTGATAATAGTTTAATAGCATGTTTAATATTATTGGCTTCGGTTATAATTCTGGGAGGGATTGATTTTCTAATTGTTAAGAAAGTTGAGGTTAAATAATGGAAAAGATTAAGAACTTTTTTAAAAGCGAAAATGGTATAAAATTAGTTTACATTTTTCTTTATTTCTTATTAAACTTTTTAAATTTATATGTTATAAATAGCAAAATATATATACGCACTATGTTCGTTTTGCCTAAGAATTTTGGAACATTTGTTTCTTGTTTCTTAGGAGATATTGGAGTATTAATGATTCCTTTTGGAATTGCTCTTTTGGTTTTTAAAAGTGATATTAGAGTTGGAAAGGCCTTAATATGGGCTACAGGATTTTTCTCCATTTTCATGCTAGGAATTTCCTTTTATTACTCATATTATTTATCATTTCCATCTATTTATAATTTGAAACAATTCTCAACAGGAGCAGCTGGAGATGCCTTTGCCTTTGTTGTTCAGTCCTTTTTAACAATCCTTAAGAATGCTCAATTTTTGTTTTTAATTCCTTTAGTTATTTTCTTAATTATTTGGATTGCTTTTATTCATCGCAAAATCAAACAAAATAGTGAATTAAAAAATCATCAAATAATTGGTAATATTCATCGTATTTATATTGGTATTATTGTTACTCTACTAGGAATTTTTTCTTTGTTAATATCTGATACGATGTATCAAAAAAGTAGCAAAGATAAGGGATATGAGGATTTAAAATTGGTTGCTGAAGGGGTACAATCAGTGGGAATTGTAAATTATTATTTGTTTGAAGTTTCTGATTATATCTTCTTTAATGGAAGAAGTGTTGATAATAATAAAATTACTCAAGCCCAAAAAGAGTTAGAGGAATATTTAAATGATGAAGAAGCTCAAGAATTGAATAACCAATTTTATAAAGGAGTATTTGAGGGAAAGAATTTATTATTAATTCAAATGGAATCAATGAATAACTTCTTAATCGGTTTGAAAGTAAATATAAATGGTGAAGAAGTTGAAGTAACACCTTTCTTAAATCAATTAGTTTTAAGTCAAGCTAGTGCTTACTTTAATAATTATTATACGACTGTGGGAATAGGAAATACATCTGATGCAGAGTTTGCAGTTTTGACAGGTTTATATCCTACAGGATATTCTTATAGTGTTTATGAATATTTAGATGGAATGAATTATGAAACTTTACCAAAGCTATTTAAAGATAAAGGATATTATTGTTTCTCAGCTCATGGCAATACAGGAGAATTCTATATGAGAAATACTCTACATCTTTCTGCCTATGGTTTTGATGAACATGTTGATAAAGAAGCCTTTATTGAAGCTGGTGTTTATAATCCTGATGGATTAGTTCATGATTTCATTAGCGATAGAGACTTTTTAGATTACAGCTTACAAGTAATGAAAGAAAGAAGCGAAGAATTAAATCAACCTATTTTTAATTTTTCTATTACTGTTTCTGCTCATATGCCGTATGAAATGAGTTTTGAAAAAGAACCACCTGAATCAGATAAAGCTCAAAATATGTTTTTAGAAAAGGAAAGACTTTTCCCATATGGTTTTAAAGAAATTGATGAACAATATATGTCATATTTAGAACATGCTTCATATGCTGATTATGCATTAAGCAAAGCATTTGAAAAATTAGAAGAATATGATTTATTAAAAGATACAGTTGTTGTTTTATATGGTGATCATGGTTGTGGAATAGATATTTATAATATGTTCTATGATAATAGTGATATTTTAAGCAATGACATTAATCCATTATTAACTAAGTCAAATCTTGACCAAAGTATTGAAGAACGTCAAATGCTTTTAGAAGTACCATTTATTATTTATGATGGTAGTGAAAAAACAACATTTTCTAAAACACCATATACTTTAGTTAGAAATCATAATTGTGTTTTAAGAACCTTAGCTAATTTATTTAATTTGGATAATAAATATGCTTTTGGGGTTGATTGCTTAGGAGATGAATTATATTTTTCATATAATCCTCGTAATATGGATATATTAGTTGATGGGGTTGCTATTTCCGGAATTTCTCAAGAAGCTTTTTATGATAAAAACTATAATGGTAAAAAGTTAACAACGAAAGAAATTGAAGAGATTATTAACCGCGTATATCGATTTAAAGATTTTAATGATAAAGTCTTAAAATATGGTTTATTTAAACAAACTGAATAAAGAGGCTTAAAGCCTCTTTTTTCAAAAAAAGTCTAAAAATGTTTGAAAATGCATATATAATACTATGAAAGATATGTATTTAAAAACTAATAATGGTGATATGTATTATGAGAAAAAGGGAAAAGGAGAAGCAGTTGTGTTTTTACATGGCTGGGGAGCTTCTAGTAAAACTTTTAAAGAAGTGAGTGACTTTTTTAAAGATGATTTTACCGTTTATGTTTTAGACTTTTTAGGATTTGGTTTAAGTGATGAACCAAATAAAGCTATTGGGATTAGTGATTATAGCTCACACTTAAAAATGTTAATGGATAATGAGAAAATTGATAATCCCATTTTAATTGGACACTCTTTTGGGGGAAGAGTGGCAATAGATTACGCCAGTAAATATAAAACGAAGAAACTTATATTGGTAAACTCAGCGGGAATTAATCATCATAATTTTTTGTATTATTATAAATTAATAAAATATAAAATTAAAAAGTTTTATTTTTATCTTTTTAATAAAGAAAAATATTATGAATTAATTCAAAAGAGTGGATCAGATGATTATCAAAAAGCTAGTTTTATTATGCGTGGGACTTTTAAAAAAGTAGTGAATAATGATTTGAGGAAGGAAATGAAAAAAATAAAAACTCCTACTCTTTTAATTGGTGGCGTTTTTGATAAAGCTGTACCGATGAAGGATATTAATATGATGCATGAATTAATTGAAGGCAGTCATTTAATTACTTTTTATCGCAGTGGACATTTTAGTTATAATGATGAAAAAGAAAATTTTGAAAAAGTTGTAATGAATTTTATTAAAGGATAATTGTATGGAAGAATTAAAATTGTTTTTAGAATATGCTAGTATTATTTGTGCTTTAATTATGATTGTTGATGTTTCAACAATCTCTCTAACATATTTTCAAGAAGCCCACTATCATTTTGCAAGTTTCAAAAAAATAGCTAAAAACTTTTATACGAAAGAATATCGCAATTTATTGTTTATTGCCTTTATTCCTTTGCTTTTCTTTATGGATAGAATCGTTCCACAAATTATTTTTATAGTTTTGGGAATAATATATTTATCCATTCGCAAAAAGAAAATTATTAAATTAAAACTTACTGGTAGAGTTATGCGTGAATTTTTGATGATTGTTTTGGTTAATACTGTTTTTTTGACACTTTTATTTATGGTGCTTCCTTTAAAAGAATTAGCTAGCGGATTAATTATTGCTCTTATTTTACAAATACCTTTAATTTTATTATCTTCATATTTAATTTTTCCTTTAGAATATTTGATTTTTATAATTTATCAGAAAAAATGTCAAAGAAAGTTAGATAAAATTAATCCGATAAAAATTGCTATTACGGGTAGTTATGGAAAAACAAGCACTAAAAAAATTTTATATGAAGTTTTAAAACGCGATTATCATGTTTTTGCTACTCCTAAATCATATAATACTTTAAATGGAATTGCTAAATGTGTTAATGAAGATATGGATAAAGATACTAATTTAGCGATTTTTGAATTTGGAGCAAGCCAAATTAATGATATCGATAAATTGTGCGATTTGGTTAAACCGCAATATGCTATTATTACTTCTATTGGTCCTCAACATTTGGAAAGTTTTCATACAATGGAAAATATTGTTAATGAGAAAATGAAGTTGGCAAGACGCATTAATGATGGCTTTGCTGTTTTAAATTGGGACAATGAATATATAAGAAAAAACCAAAAAGATGTTAAGAAAAAGATAACTGTTGGGGCAAGGGAAAATGCCCAATTTAGAGCTCAAAATATTGCTTATAATCAATTTGGTTTGAAATTTCAGATAATTAGTCAGAAAGAAAAATATGAGATTGTAAGTCCATTATTAGGACGCCATCAAGTTACAAATATTTTACTAGCAGTAGCTATGGCTGAAAAATTAGGAGTCAAAAAGGAAACAATTGAAATGGCTATTAGTCAATATGATGGAGACAATAATCGATTGAAATATCATGAGATGATGGGAGAAATGGTCTTAGATGATAGTTTCAATTGCAATATTGAAGGTTTTCATAATGCTTTAGAAATTTTGAACATGGATGATCGCTATAAAGTCTTATTAACTCCGGGGATTGTTGAAGGGGGAGAAGAAGAAAAGAAGTTGAACGAAGAAATCGCCATGTTTATTAAAGCCACATGCGATATGGTCATTTTAGTTAAAAATCAAGCATCTAATTACATTTATAATAAACTTATTGAGGAAAGTTTTGATAATGTTATAATGGTGAATAGTTTTAAAGAAGGTTTTAATTTATATAAAGAATTAAAACAAGAAAAAATTTTATTAATTGAAAACGACATTAGTGATATATATAAAATATAGGAGGGGTATTTTGGAAAAACGTAATGTTGTTGTTTTATTTGGGGGAAATAGTGTTGAGAGGGATATATCTATTTTAAGCGCTATCCAAGTTATGAAAGCTATGGATAGCACTTTGTATAATATCATCCCTGTATATTTAACAAATCATCACACCTTTTTAGAAAATAGTGAATTTGATAGCTTAGAAGCTTTTCAAAAGGAAATCAAAGGTGATAAAGTTTATTTTGAAAGCGATAATGACAAAGTATATTTGGTCAAAAAAGGAATCTTTCCTCATAAAAGAATGATCGATTTTGTTTTTAATATTGTTCATGGAAAGAATGTTGAAGATGGAACATTAGCTGGTTTTTTGGAAACATTGGGAGTGAGTTACTCTTCATGTAGTGTTTTAGCTAGTAGTATTTTTCAAAATAAACATTATACCAAAATCTTATTAGATTATTATGGAATTAATACATTACCTCATTTAGGCTTTTTAGAAGAAGAATGGATGGAAAAATCTAATGCTTGCTTAAAACAAGCTAAAGAGTTAGGTTTTCCTTTAATGATTAAAGCTAATAGTTTAGGTAGTAGTATTGGTATTTTTAAAGTCAAAAATGAAGAGGATTTATTTTGGGCTCTTTCAACGGCTTTTAAGTATGATAAAATGGTGATTGTTGAAAAGGCCTTAGAGGATTATAGCGAATATAATCAAGCTATTTTTAAAGATTATTTAAGCAGTATTGAAGAAGTTAAAGGCGATAAAGACTTTTTAAGTTTTGCCAATAAATATGAAGGTAGCTCAGTTGTGCGCACCTTTCCAGCAAACATCTCTAAATCTTTAGAAGAAGAGATTTCTTCAATAACTTCCCAAATAGCTTCTATTTTTCAAATAAAAGGAGTAATTAGAGTTGACTATTTATTTGATAATGAAAGTCAAAAGTTATATGTCAATGAAATAAATACAATTCCTGGTTCTCTTGCCTTTTATTTATTTGAAAATAAAGAGTTTAAGGAGTTATTAAAGGAAATGGTTGATGAGGGGAAACGCTATGATTATTTAGAAGGTTTAAAAATTAATACTTTTGATTCGCATATTCTTAATAATTTTCAAGGTTTTAATAATAAATGATTAAAGGGGCTTAAGCCTCTTTTTAAATATCAAGATACAATAATTCTCTTTTTTTTTTACATTTTTTGGTATATAATATAATGGGTTAAGAAAATGGAAAAATATTTAAGAGATTTTATTAAGAAAAATAATTTAAATTTATATAATCAAAAAATAGCTTTAGCCGTTTCAACAGGAATTGATTCAATGGCTATGTTACATTCATTTTTGTCTATAAAAGATGAATTTAATTTGCAAATAATTGTTTGCCATGTTAATCATCATCGCCGAGAACAAGCAGATGTTGAAGAGGAATACATAAAGGAGTTTTGTGAAAAAAACAACTTAAAATGTTATGTTAAAGACTTATATTTTGTTGATAATAGCAATTTTCAAGCTCAAGCGAGAAGCAAAAGATATCAATTCTTTTATGAAACGATGGAAAAAGAAAATTGCTATTATTTAGCTTTAGCTCATCATTTTGATGATTTGATGGAAACAATTCTTATGAGGATTTTTCGGGGAAGTTCTTTAAGTGGTTATAAGGGAATAAGTGAAGTTACAAGTTATGGAAACAAGATCATAATTCATCCTTTTTTGAATATTTTAAAAGATGATATTATTAAATATCAAAAGGAAAAAGGTTTTGTGTATTTCTTTGATGAAAGCAATGATCATTTAGATTATACAAGAAATAAGATTCGCCATTTGATTATTCCTAATATTAGAAATAATTTTCCCAATGCTAATAATGGTTTTAAAGAGTTTTCTTCTGTAATAAATGAAGCTAGTAATCATATAATGCAAGAAGTAAAAGTCTATATTGATAGGTATGTCAATTTTACTTCTCAAGGTTTTACTTTATTAACAAGTGATTTTTTAAATCTTGATTCTTTTTTACAAAAAGAAGTTTTATTTGAATTATTAAAAAAGTATCAATTGTCTAAAAAGAATATTGAGGAAATTATAAAATGGATTAATTCTGATAAGAAAAATATAATGAATAATTATAAAGGTCTTGTTTTTTTGAAAGAATATGATAAGATTAGTTTTCTTAATGAAGAAGTTTTACCAATGGATGTTAAAATAGAGATAAATGATTTAGGTAAATATAGAGTAAATGACAGTATTTTAATAAATGTAACGGAAAAAAAAGATAATAATATTACAAATTTATATGAATTGTGTTATAATATACAGAAGCTACCAATTTATATTCGATCTCGGCAAGATGGTGATAAAATATTGTTATCAAGCGGATATAAAAAGGTCAAAGATGTTTTAATCGATGAAAAGATTGGCGTTTCAAGAAGAAACAATATTCTTTTGGCTGTAGATAGTAATGACAATGTTTTAATTATTTTTGGAGTTAAAAAAAGCCGAATTTTAGATTCTAAAAATGACAATAATATTATCATAAGAGTGGAGGAAAATTATGAATGATTTTATTGAAGAAGTGTTGTTAACAAATGAGCAAATAGTTGAAATTGCTGATAAGTTAGGAAAACAAATCACAAAAGACTATGAAGGCAAGAAGCCTTTGCTTATTGGATTGTTAAAGGGATCAGTTCCATTTATGGCGGAACTAATTAAACATATTGATATGGAAATGGAAATGGATTTTATGCAAGCGACTAGTTATGTTGGTACTCATTCAAGTGGAACAGTAACAATCACTAAAGATACTAATATTCCCGTTAAAGGTCGTCATGTTATTATTGTTGAGGATATTGTTGATAGTGGATTGACAATTCGAGAAGTTGTTAATTTGCTTAAGGATCGACATGTAGCAAGTGTGAAAGTTGCCACACTTTTAGATAAACCAGATGGAAGAACTGTAGACAATGTTTTTCCTGATTATGTTGGTCAAGAAATCCCTGGTAAATTTGTGGTCGGTTTTGGTCTTGATTACAATGACTTATATCGCAATTTGCCATATGTTGGTGTTTTAAAAAAATCAGTTTATGAAAAAAAATAAGGAGGTGGATTATAAATGTCACCTAAGCAAACGCGCAGAGGCATGAGAAAATCTGACATTGGTGTCATCATTATAATCATATTGATCATTGCTGGATTGGCATGGTTTATTAATAAAACTCTTAATAAAGCCGATGAATTAACTCAGCATGATTTTTATAGTCTTTTAGAAGATGGAAGATTTAAATCAATTACTATCCAACCTGCAGGTGGAGCTGAAAATAGAAATCTTTATCGCGTAACTGGACGTTATATATTTGAAGATGAAGAAATACATCGCTTTACGATTATTCTTGATCAAGAAACAGTTAGAGAATATTTATTAAACCCTAATAAATTAGCTGAATATAATATTAATCCAGAAATTGTTACTTTGAATCCTGTTGATTGGTTTAGCATTATTGTTATGGTAGTTTTACCAATTCTTTTGATTATTGGATTTGTTGTTTTCATGAATCGTAATGTTAATAATAGCAATAATAAAGCCTTTGAATTTGGTAAGACAAGAGCTAGATTAAATAAACATACAGAAAAAACATTTAATGATGTTGCTGGATGTGATGAGGAAAAAGAAGAATTAGAAGAAATTATTGATTTCTTAAAGAACCCTAAGAAATATTTTGAAATTGGAGCAAGAATTCCTAAAGGTGTTTTATTAGTAGGACCTCCAGGAACTGGTAAAACTTTGCTGGCTAAAGCAGTAGCGGGAGAAGCAAAGGTTCCATTCTATTCTATTTCAGGTAGTGATTTTGTTGAGATGTTCGTTGGTGTTGGTGCCAGTCGTGTTCGTGATATGTTCAAGACAGCTAAACAAAACTCTCCATGTATTGTTTTCATTGATGAAATCGAT
>CANQJU010000008.1 GCA_947624315.1 uncultured Bacilli bacterium
AAAAAATTGTGGGTTAAAATATCCACAATTTTCTTTTTTTGCATTTAACAAAAATATAATTTGTCAACGTTCTGAGGTTATTTTAAAGCAAATAACCTCTTACTTTTTTATTCATTATCATCTTCATCTAAGAATGTGTAATCTTCATCAAACTGGAATTCTTCTTTGTATTCAGCATCATCTGGAATTTCCTCTTCTTCATTTCGAGGAACAATAGCGATAGTTGATGCACTGTGTCCCTCATTAAGTTTGATAATACATACACCTTGTGTATCACGACCAACTGTTAATATTTGATCAAGATGAGTTCTAATAATCATACCTTTATCAGTAACTACTAATAAATCTTCATCGCCTCTAACTGTTGTTAATGAGACCATCTTACCATTTTTAGCTGTGATATTTAAAGCTTTTACTCCTTTGCCACCACGTACTTGTACACGGAAAGCATCAACATTGGTTCTCTTTCCATATCCTTTTTCAGTAACGATAACAATTTCATCACCATCGGTATTAACAATTGCCATACCAATCATTCTTTCGTTTTCAGCAACTTTAATTCCTCTAACTCCAGCTGATATTCTTCCCATTGGACGAATGTCACTTTCACTAAAACGAATTGCTTTACCGTTTGATGCTCCTAAGATAATGTCTTTTTCACCATCAGTTATACCAACGCTGAATAGCTCATCACCTTCATTTAATAGAATAGCTTTAATACCATTTGTACGAATATTATTGAAAGCAGATATTTCTGTTTTCTTAACCAAACCTTGACGAGTACCAAAGATGAAGAAACCATCTTGTAGAGTTTCCATATTAACATTAAGCACTGCAGCAAGTTTTTCATTTGGTTCAAAATTCAATAAATTGACAATTGGAAGACCCTTAGCGGTTCTACTAGAATATGGAACTTGGAAGGCTTTTAAGCGATATACTTTACCAAACGTTGAGAAGAATAATAATGTGTCATGAGTTGATGTAAATAATACTCTATCAACAAAATCATCATCTGACATTTTGGCCCCTGTTACTCCTTTTCCTCCACGATTTTGAGCACGATATGTATCAACAGTCATTCTCTTGACATATCCTTTATTAGTAACAGTAATTATAACATCTTCTTCAGGAATTAAATCAGCATCTTCAATTTCTAAGTCTTCACTTAAACTAATTTCTGTACGTCTTTCATCGCCAAAGCGTTCTTTAATGTCAAGCAATTCGTTCATGAGAATTTCTTGCTTTTTAACATTGCTCTTTAAGATTTCTTTGTATTCAGCAATACTCTTGCGAAGTGATGCCAATTCTTCTTTAATCTTATCAACTTCTAATCCAGTTAAACGCTGTAACCTCATATCCAAAATGGCTTTAGTTTGAGCATCGGTCAAATTGAAATTAATCATCAAAGATTTACTAGCTTCTTCAGGTGTTTTAGATTTTTTAATTATTTGAATAACTTCATCAATATTGCCTAAAGCAATAAGCAAACCTTCTAAAATATGAGCACGAGCTTCGGCTTTTTCTAAGTCAAATTTTGTTCTTCTTGTTATAACTTCTATTTGATGATCAACATAGCATACAAGCATTTCTTTTAAGTTTAATACTTTTGGTTGACCTTTAACAATTGCTAGCATACTTACACCAAATGTAGATTGCAATTGTGTATGTTTATATAAGTTATTTAAAATAACATTAGGATTTACATCACGTCTCAATTCAACAACAATGCGAATACCTTTACGGTTTGTTTCATCTTGCAAACCAACAATACCATCAATTATCTTTTCCTTAACAGTTTCAGCTATTCTTTCAATTAAACGAGCTTTATTAACTTGATAAGGGATTTCTGTAATAATAATATTGTGTTTTCCACTTGTTTCTGTTTCCTTAATTTCACACTTACCACGAACAGTAATGGCTCCAGTTCCTGTCATATATGATTTTCTAACTTGTGAAATACCCATAATACATCCACCTGTTGGAAAATCTGGGCCTTTAATATAAGTCATTAATCCTTCAATAGATATATCAGGATTTTTCATATATGCTAGGATACCATCAATTACTTCTCCTAAATTATGAGGAGGAATATTAGTAGCCATACCAACAGCAATACCTTGTGAACCATTTACTAAAATATTAGGAAAACGACAAGGTAATACAACTGGTTCGTTTTCATTTCCATCATAGTTAGGTTGGAAATCAACAGTGTTTTTATATAAATCACGGACAATTTCCATAGCTATTTTACTCATTCTCGCTTCGGTATAACGCATGGCAGCAGCAGGGTCACCATCGATTGTACCAAAGTTACCTTGACCATCAACTAATGGATAACGATAGCTAAAATCTTGAGCCATTCTAACCATGGCATCATAAATAGCTGAGTCACCATGTGGGTGATATTTACCCATTACGTCACCAGCAATTCTCGCTGATTTTTTGGTTGGCTTATCATATGTTATACCTAAATCATTCATTGCGTATAATATACGACGATGAACTGGTTTCATTCCATCTCTTACATCTGGCAAAGCACGAGCAACAATTACACTCATTGCATAGCTTAGAAAAGATGTACGCATTTCTCTTGCTAAATCTACCTCTTTAACTCCGCCAAAGTGGTGACCATCAATTACATTGTCTTCGGGATTATCAATTTCTTCTAGCACTTCTGAATCTTGTGAACCATTTTCGTTATTTTCTCCGTTTGTTTCATTTTCTTCATCAAGATCCTTTTCTTCGGAAGTCTTATCATCAAATTCTTTTTCCACTTTTTTCACCACCTATATATCTAAGTTTTCAACGTAAACAGCATTTTCTTCAATGAATTCTCTTCTTGGTTCAACATCGTCTCCCATTAACATGCTGAAGATTGAGTCAGCTTCAATTGCATCGCTCAAACTTACTTGCAATAAAGTACGTGCTTTAGGATCCATTGTTGTTTCCCATAGCTGTTCTGGATTCATTTCACCTAATCCTTTATATCTTTGAATATTTGGTTTAGAGGCCTTAGGGAAAGTCTCTAAAATCTTTTGTAATTCTTCATCACTATATGCATACTCAACTCTCTTGCTTTGACTTATCTTATATAGAGGAGGTTGAGCAATATAAATATATCCTTTTTCAATCAATGGTTTCATGAAGCGATAGAAAAATGTTAATAGTAGCGTTCTAATGTGAGCTCCATCGACATCGGCATCGGTCATGATAACTATTTTATGATAACGAGCTAAATCAAGATTGAATTCATCTCCGATTCCTGTACCAAAGGCTTGAATCATCGAAATAATTTCTTTATTACCTAAAATTCTATCTAATCTTGCTTTTTCAACATTTAATACTTTACCTCTTAAAGGAAGAATAGCTTGATATTCACTATTTCTTCCTTGTTTGGCACTGCCACCGGCAGAATCACCTTCGACAATATATATTTCACTAAGGCTTGGATCTTTTGATCGGCAATCAGCAAGCTTAGAAGCAAAGCCTAATGTTTCTAATGGATTTTTACGTCTTGTAGCTTCACGCGCTTTTTTGGCAGCAAGTCGAGCACGAGATGCTAATAAAGACTTTTCAACAATCGCTTTGGCGCTTGCGGGATTTTCTTTTAAGAAAGTATCTAATCCGTCGGATAATATTTGGGAAGTAATTCTTCTTACTTCTGTATTACCTAATTTTGTTTTGGTTTGACCTTCAAATTGGGGATCAGGATGTCGACAACTAATAATTGCTGTTAGTCCTTCACGAACATCATCACCAGTTAATCCTTCATCTTTTCTAAAAATATTAGCAACTTTACCATAATTGTTTAAAATTCTTGTTAAACTATTACGAAAACCTTCTTCATGAGTTCCACCTTCTGGTGTATAAATATTGTTGATAAATGAATAAATGTTACTAGTATATTCTTCTGTATACTGTAAAGCTATTTCTACTTCAATATTTTCCATTTTCTTCATTGTATAGAAGATTTCGGGATGAATTGGTGTTTTGCTTTTATTTAAATATTCAACATATTCAACAATTCCACCATCATAGCAATATGTAACCTTTTTAGGATTTTCACTATTACGCAAATCTGATAAAGATATTCTCAATCCTTTATTTAAAAAAGCACTTTGTTGAAGACGAACTCTTAAAGTTTCATAATCATAAACAGTTGTTTCTTTAAATATTTCACTATCAGCCTTAAATTCTATGCGCGTACCATGTTCATCACTAACGCCAACTTCTTTTACTTTATATAATCTCTTACCACGTTCATATTCTTGTTGGAAAATCTTTCCATCACGACGAACTTGAACCTTTAAAAAGACACTTAAAGCATTAACTACGCTCGCACCAACACCATGCAAACCACCTGATACCTTATATGATGAACCATCAAATTTACCACCGGCATGTAGAATGGTAAAAACAGCTTCCAAAGCAGACTCTCCTGTCTTCTTTTGAATATCAACAGGAATACCACGTCCATTATCAGTAACTCTAATAATATTATCTGGCAAAATTTCTACTTCAATATGTGTACAATATCCAGCTAAAGCCTCATCAATTGCGTTATCTACTATTTCCCATACTAAATGATGCAATCCACGTGGTCCAGTTGAACCAATATACATACCAGGTCTTTTTCTAACAGCTTCTAATCCTTCTAGAATCTGTATACTGGAACCATCATATGTCTCTTTTTTCTCAGCCATTTTTATTCACCATCCTTATTTATCTTAATTACTTTACTATTTTTTAATATTTCATCATCTAAATGATCAATCGATGTTGTTGTAATAAATATTTGATACTCAATTTCTAATAATTTTATTAACTCTTTTTGCCTTTGAATATCTAATTCACCAAAAACATCATCTAATACTACAATAATCTTATCGCTTTTTTCTTTAATCAAATCAATTAAAGCAAGTTCTAAAGCCAAAGCAAAAGTTCTTTGTTGACCTTGAGAAGCATAACATGTCTCTTTATCATTAAAATAAATAACAAAATCATCGCGATGTGGCCCGCAATTAGTAGTTTTAGTAAGCAAATCAAGTTTTTCCTTTTCTTTAAATGCTTTACTCATGTTTTCCTCATCACAACTTGGACAATATTCAATTCTCACAATTTCTTTATTATTGCTTATGCTTTTAACTCTTTCCATAAAGAATTTATTTATTCGCGCAATAAACTCTTTTCTAAAAGAAACAATCTTTTTGCCTTCATTAACCAATTGTTCAGTTAGAATTGGCAACAATTCACTATCAAACCTTTTATTTTCCGCTAAATCTTTTAATAAAAGATTGCGATCCTTTAATATTTTCTTATATTTAATCAAGCTTTCAAGATAATTATTATTTAACTGGCTAATATTAATGTCCAAAAACTTTCTTCTACTTGAAGGAGCGCCTTTTATGAGCTCTAAATCCTCAGGGCAAAACATCACAACATAAAAAAATCCAACATATTCACTTAAATGTTTGACTTTCTTAGCATTTTTAACAATTTGTTTACCTTTTGAACTAAGCGAAAACACAACTTCTGTCTTTTTATCATCAATAAAAGTCCCTTTAACAAAACAAAAATCAGCATTATATTTTATAAGTTCCATATCACTAGTTGATTTATGTGATTTTGTGACAGCTAAAACATAAACTGATTCAATTAAACTTGTTTTACCAACAGCATTATCACCAATAATTATATTAATATTGGGTGAAAACTCTTGATAATATGATTCATAGCATCGAAAATTGCTTAGTTTAACATCTTTTAGATAGAACATACTTTATTTTACCTGGTATTTAACCCCGAAAACTTCTACAATATCGTCTTTGTATAGTTTTCTTCCTCTTCGATTCTCTTTTTCGTTGTTAACTAACGCATAGTTTTCTTGTAAAAAGAACTTTGCCATAGCTCCATTACTTATTATTCCAACAAATTTTAAAAATTGGCCTAAAGTTATATATTCTGTAGTAATAGCAACTTCTTTCATAAAAAACCTCTTTTTCTATATATTTATTATACCATATATTTATTGATTTTTAAAGAACTTTTTAATATTTTTGTTAATAAAATGAGCTTTTTAGAACCTCATTATTTACTAATTTAATTAATTTCTTTATTCCTAATTAATTTTTTTACATTTTTATGTATTTATGTATGGTTTTAATACAATTATAATTAGCAAATCCTATAAATTTAAAGTTAAAATCTTTAATTTTATACATAAATACATATTTATTTATTGATCTTGTCGTTAAAATAGTAATTTTTTTATGTACTCTATGTTTTCTTGCATTTAAACAATTAAAAAAACAGCTAAAAAGCATTAAGAAAACAGTTTTGTTAAAGAATAAATTATATTTTTGAACCATAAATACATAAATATGTATAGTTTAAAAGCAAATAAACATTAATTTTTAATATTTTTATACATAAATACATAAAAATGTATATTAACAAAGATAACTTCATCATAATTAGAGATTTTAATAATTAATTTCATGCAAAAAAACTCTAAATATATACATATTTATGTATACTTTTAATAAAAGTTCTGTTTTTTGGTATGTAAAACCATATTTATGTATAGTTTTTCTTAAGATTTTTTAAAATTTTAAAATATTTTTATACATAAATATGTATTTACATAAATATTTTTATTTTTTTGCTTGTAAATATTTGCATTTTTACATAAATATGTATAAATTTAAAGAATTTTTTTGATATTTTTTTATGTATTTACGTATTTACATAATTTTTTTGATTTTTTTATTGCGTAAATATTTATGTATATACATAAAAATTGAATATTTTTTTAAATATTTACATAATTATGGTTTTATTTCTATTGCTTAATTTTAAAATTTATGGTATAATACGCATATAAAGTTGAATTTTTATTTTTGTCTAAAAAATTTTTGGGATTTTTAATTATTTTTTAGCGATCCAGAGGCAAAAACATTGTAAATATTCACATATATACATAAAAGAATAAATATTTATTTATGTTTATATTTAAAAACTTAAATATTTATTTACATATTTACGTAAATATTTACGATTTTTGGGTTAAAATTCTCATTTTTAGGGTCCAAAAACCTCAAAAAAGGGCAAAAATGACCTCTCCAAAATTTCGGCTAGGTTGTTTTTTTACCCCCTCCCCTTATAATTTTCAACGTTTAAGCCGAAAATCGATTGTAGACGAAATTTTTAAGGGATTTTAAGGAGTTAAAGATTTATTTTAAAAGTTTTACCCCAAAATTCCAAAAACCTTTGAAAAAATTAAATTTTTTGATCTTTTTTTAATTCTAAAAATTGGCCAAAAAATATGGTTTTTAAGGCAAAAATAAGCAATTTGTAAATAAAAACATAATTATGTATTTATGGAAATATTTAAATCTTTAAATATTTATTTATGTTTTTATGTATATACATAAATAAATAAGAGAAAGTGAGGATAAAAATTATGAATAACGACAATTTACCATTCAAAAAAAGAACCAATCCATTAGATTCACGTGTTTCCCCTATTAGCTCCCCAATTAAGAGCGTAGCAGCTGCAAATGATCGTGTAAAATACACAGCTACTATGGATAAGGAACTAAGAAAAAGACTAAAATATGCTGCTGCAAAGCGCGATATTCAAATTTCACAGTATATTGAGGAAGCAGTTATGGCCAGATTAGAAAGAGACGGTGAATAAAAATGTCTATTATTTCTACTTTTTGCAAAAAAGGTGGTGTAGGAAAGAGCACTTTTATTGGTTTTTTAGCTCATTTTTATGCAAAGCAAGGAAAAAAGGTATTAATTATTAGTGCAGATGACCAAAATAGCATTTTTAAGATCTTTGGAGCCTCTGATAAGATCTATGAAGAGCAAGATAACTTCTTTGAATACCTATTTACAGGCCAAGCTGAGCTCGGTGACGTCCTAATTCCGGTAAGAGATAACCTATATTTAATAAAAACATTGAATACAGAGCAACTTTCTTATCAATTAACGCTTAATAGAAGCCAAGAAAAGGCTATTCGTAGTATTATTAATGAATATTCAACTTATTTTGATTATATTTTTGTGGATTTCCCTCCATCAAGCAACCGTTTATCAGAAGTTTTACTAGATTTAAGCGATTATATCTTTATTGTTGTTGGTCTTGATATCCTTGGAGTTGATGGATTTTTCAATACAATCCAATATTTTATCGATAGAGACCTAGATTTATCTAAAATTCGCTACATTGTACCTAATGGATTTAGCGCAAATCGTCGTGCACCAAAGATTTCTTTAGAGATTTTAACAAATCAAGCTAAAGATTTCACTAAAAATGCGGAAGTTTTGCCTCCATTACATGATAAATCAATAATAAAGAACCTTCAAGAGAAGGGAATAAGCGTTTATGATGATGTTGAACTTGAACGTTATGATAGAGATCAACGTGAAATCCTTCGTAAAGACCTTGCTGAACTATTTAAATTAATAAATGTTGACTAATTAATAAAACATTTATACATAAATACATAAAAAAAGACACTTTATTTATTAAAGTGCCTTATTTTTTTATTTAGAATGCTCTTACAGGAAGAATTAATTGGATTAAATTGTGATCATATTCTCCTGTTATTATAAAAGGTTTAATTTCTCCAGTGAAATTAATAGTAACTTCAGAGGAATTAAATGATCTTAAAGCCTCTAAAAAGTATTTTGAGCTAAAAGCAATCTGGAATTGCATTGGTGAAGAACAATCAATAACGTTAAGTTCTTCTTTAGCATCACCAATTTCATTGCTAGTTGAAGCAATTTCTACTGTTTTATCAGCTCTTAGAGCAAATTTTACAATATTTGAATCAATATTAGTAAAAATTGAAACTCTTTCAATTGAAGAAATTAAATCATTTTTATTAAATTTAACACTTGTAAGGAATTGAGTTGGAATAATTGCATCAACTCGAGGGAAAGTGCCATCAATTAATCTAGTTTGATACTTTAAATCTTTATATTTAAATAAAACTTTTGTTTTTGTAAAATGAATTTCAACAATTTCTTCGTTCTCATCAATGATTTTATTAAGTTCTTCTAAACTTTTACTAGGAATAACAACCTCTACAGGTTGAAGAGGAGATGTAAATTCCATAACTTTTTTAGCTAAACGGAAACTATCAGTAGCTACAACTTGCATTTTATTATCTTTAGCTTGGAAATATACACCAGTTAAAATCATTCTAGCCTCAGATATTGAAGCAGCAAATGTTGTTTTACGAATTAGTTGTTTTAAATTTGTAGCATCAATAGTAATAAGTTGAGGTGATTCAGTAAAAGAAATAATAGGATAGTTCTCTTTATCCAAGCCTTTTAAAGTGAAATTACTTTTATCAGCTAAAATTTTGATTGAATTGTCTTCATAAGTGATAAAATCAATGTCTTTAGCTTCGGTTTTTCTTACTAAATCAATTAAATATTTGCCGGGAGCAACAAAAGAACCTTCATCTTGAACCTTTAATTGTCCTGGATTAACAATTTTTGATTGAATAGAAATCTCGCCATTTGAGGCAGTAATTAAAATGTTGTCTTTAAAAACATCAAATTTAATTCCTGTAAGAACTGGCATTTGTACTTTATTAGACAAAGCTTTACTTACGGAGTTTAAATTTTGCAATAACAAATCTCGATTAATTGTGAAATTCATAGCATTCTCCTTTATATTATTTTAAATTATTAACTATTATTATTTATTAAGAGTGTGGAAAAGTGAATAACTACATTTTTTCAATGTGTTTTAATAAAATTTCAATGTCGTTTTTGGCTAATAAATTATCTTTAACCATGTATTCAATCTTTTCAACACCATGAGCAACAGTAGCATGATCGCGATTTCCAAAATATTCTCCTATTGTTTTTAGAGGAATATTGTATTTATAACGCAAAATATACATTGATATGTGTCTAGCGTAAGCAATTTGTTGCTTTCTTGATGAAGATAACATATCATTTACAGATACATTATAATATTGACTAACAACTTCGTTGATTTTTTTGATTAAATTACCATTATTTAAAGGTTTTGATGTGTCAATATTCTTTGGAAGAATTCTTTCAAGAGCAATATACATATTTTCTTTAGTAAATGGTATATTTAAACAAATGCAATAAGTAATAAAACCTCTTAAAGCTCCTTCTAAATCCCTAATATTGTTTGGAAAATAATCGGCAAGCAATTCTAGAACTTCCATAGGGACATCATTTGGATCACTAATCAAACCTTTTAACTTGCTTTTTAGAATGGAAACACGTAATTTTTTATCAGGAGCTTTAATATCTACTTGAATACCCCAATTAAAACGCGATTTCAAACGATCCATCATATTTTTTAATTCATTTGCTGGACGGTCAGAAGTTAAAACAATTTGTTTATTACGATTAGTTAAAGATTCAAATACTTTAAAGAATTCTTCTTGAGTTGCATGTTTGTTTTCTAAAAATTGAATATCATCAACTAATAAAATATCAGCATTATAATATTTATCATAAAAATTTTCAATACTATTATCGGTTTTTTTAGAATTTGTGGCTAAAAAGTATTCTTCAGCAAATTTTTGACTGCTTACATAAACGACATTAGTGTTAATATCATTATCTAAGATGTAATGTCCTATTGCTGACATAAGATGAGTCTTTCCTAAACCAACATCTCCAAAAATATATAAAGGATTATATATTCTTTCGGGAGTTTCCGCAACTTTCATCGCTGAAATAAAAGCAAATCTATTGCTTTCTCCAACTTCAAAGTTACTAAAAGTATAAATTGGAGAAAGAATTCTTAAGGCATCAGTTGGATGAGTTGGTGTAACTAATGGATTAGTTTCTTTCTTTTTCTTGTCTTCCTCAGCTTCATCTTCAGTAATAAATTTAAACATTTTAAGTTCTGGACTTAATTTTTTAGCAATTTCATTAATTTTATTACTATAGAACTTTTCAATTCTATATTGATTTAATGAATTGGGAACAACAATATAAATATAATTGTTTTCTTCTTTATAAATTTCTGTTAGTCCAGCAAACAAGTCATTGAAACTGTCTTCATCTAAATCTTTCTGAAGAGTTCCTAAGGTGTTTTGCCACAATTCTATATTGGAATTCATACTTAAACCTCATTTCATGATATAATCATATCACACTTTATCTAAATAATAAACAAAAAATTAAAAAAGTTATTCACTTATCAACATGTGGAAAAGTTGTGGAAAAAATGTGAATAATGTTTTAATGTATATAAATATGTGGAAATGTGTAAAATTTTGTTTTATATATAATATAGAAAGAGATAATTCATATTTTTAGAGATTTTTAAGTATAAAATTAACACAATTGCAAAATAATATGTTGATAAATAAAAAAAAGATTGCAAAAAAATTAAAATATGATAAAATAATATAAGTACTGGAAACGGAGGAAATAGATTTATTTAAATCTAAGAAGATGTTATGAGTAATAAGTATAAGAAAAATGCAAACAATAAAAATAAAAAAGAAGAAAATAAAAAAAATATTCTATCTTTTCCTGAAAAACTCAATAATGGATCAATCTTAGTTTTGTTAGTAATATATTTAGCTATAGCTATTACTTTGGGAATTGTTTCTTTCCCAGCTAATAAATATATTTCTGTACCTAATTATAGACATATTACTTGGAATGATAACATTTCTTGTTATTTAAAGGTTACTACTACAGTTCAAGTTGGTGAAGGTGGAAAGATTGAACAAACAAATCGTATTTCTGCATATTTAAATAAAGGATTAACTGATGTTAATTATAAAGTTCATTATGAAATAAGTGGATTAACTGCTGGAGATACAATGGAGTATATGCATACTCATAATAATCGTGATGATTTTGTAAGTTTGCCAATGAGTCACACTCTTGTAAGTAAAACAATTGCTGGAAATCGATATGATACTTTATTTGGCGAAGTTAAATATTATAAAGGTGATACTTATAATCCAAATAATGTTTATGTTTATAAATTTAAAGAACCTATTATTGGTTTAACAAAAAAAGAAGCCAATAATAAAGAAGACAATTCTGAATGGTATGGTGACCAATTAGTTTTAAAAGCAACTATTACAACATCAAGTTCAGGTAATAATTATGATGTTTATACAAGCGCAAATATTATTGCATCTGATCAAAGATATCATTTAGATTATCAAGTATATATGGTAACAGAAAGCGGAGATATTTATCCAATCGTTGGTTTTTATAATTATTTCTATACAGGAAGTAGATTATTAATTAATGAAACTACTATTGATAATAGATTAAAACCAAAATACATTATTAGTAAAGCTAATTTCACAGATTCAACTGGAAAAACAATTAGTGTTTTCAGTCGTGAAGAAATCCAAAAATAAATTCAAAAAAATAAAAACTTGACTTTTGCTTAGAAATAGTTTATAATAAGCAAGCATGGTTTAATTTAGGAGGTGCTCTATATGAAAAGAACATATCAACCCAATAAACGTAAACATAGTAAAACTCATGGTTTTCGTGCCCGTATGGCAACTGTTGGTGGAAGAGCTGTTTTAGCGCGTAGACGCAAAAAAGGTAGAAAACAATTAACTGCATAGTAAAATATCTAGGACCACTTGTATGTCAATTTTACATTAACAAATAGTGGTCCTTTTTGTTTATCTACAAGGAGAAAAAATGAATAGACAGTATAGTTTGAAAAAGAATTTTGAAATTGAAAAATTAGTTAAAAAACGTATGAGTGTTGGTAATAAGTATTTTGCTATTTATTATCAAAAAAATCAATCATGTTTACAGATTGCTATTTCAGTTTCTAAAAAAAATGGAAATGCTGTGGAGAGGAATTATCAAAAGCGAGTGATTCGCGAAATAATGCGAAATAACCTTGAAAAATTAGATGGATATCGATTATTGGTGGTTGTGAAGAAAGATAGTAGGGAATTGAGTTTCGAAGAAAAAAACGAAAATATTTTAAACTTGTTAAAAAAGATAGAAAGGAATAATAAATGAAGAAGGATAAACTAAAATATCTTTTTATGTTCCTATTAATTTTGGGTTGCTTAATCCTAGTAGGATGTAAAAAGAGTGATGCTGAAGTAACTTATCGTCCGATATATGGTTTTAAATTTCCGTCTTGGGATTTCCTTGTTTGGCCAATGGCAGCCTTAATGTATGGCATTGGTAAATTGTTTGGAGGATCATACGGATTAGTTATTATTTTATCAACTTTAATCGTTCGTACATTAGCTTGGCCAATATATGCTAAAAGTAATGATATGACTTTAAAGATGCAACTTATGGCTCCTGAGCAAGCAAAACTAGAAGCCAAGTATGAAGGAAAAACTGATGAAGAAAGTCAAAGAAGAAAACAGTTAGAATTGATGCAATTAATGAAGAAATATGGTGTTGGCATAAGTGGATGTTTAACTCCTTTCTTGCAATTGCCAATATTCATTGCTTTCTATGAAACATTGAGAAGAATTCCTTCAACAAGAATGTCATATATAGTTGAACATGAATTAGGAATTGCTAAATTGCCTTTAGACTTTTCATTCTTAAACGGAAAGTTTTTAGGATTAGATTTGTTCGCGGGAATAGGTCCTGGATGGCAAAAAGCTGGAATTTGGATTCTTGCAGGCTTAGTTGGTGCTACCCAAATATTGAGTCAAATTTTTATTAATCGTCGTCAAAAGAAACAAAGAGAAGCTTCACAAGCAGATATTCCTGCTTATCGTCGTCCTGGTCAAACTGATCAACAAAAACAAACAGAGACTATGATGAAAGTTATGTTATATGGAATGCCTGTTATGATGGTATTATTTATTTTAACTAGCCCTGCAGCCTTAGGTTTATATTGGTTAGTAGGTAATATTTATTCAACATTGCAAAGTTATCTTGGTAGTTTATCAAGTGCTAAAAGATTAGAAAAATTAAAGAATAAAATGAGTAACAAATAGGAGACATATAAATGAGATCTAAAGTTTATGAAGTTAAAAACATCGAAGAAGCTAAGCAATTAGCAGTCAAAGAATTTAATGCAAGTCTAGATGATATTCAAATTGAAGTACTAAAGGAATCAAAAGGATTTTTAGGAATTGGAGCTAAGGTTGAAGTTAAAGCTACTTTAACTGTTGATGGAATTGAAAAAGGAAAAAAATATATTCAAATGATTTTAGATAACAATCATATCGAAGGCTTTATTGAGAAAAAAATAAGAGATAATAATGTTGAATTTAACATCGATGCTGGTGAATTCAATGGTTATTTAATCGGTAAAAATTCTCGTAATTTAATAGCATTACAAACATTAGTTTCAACAGTTATTAATAATTACTATGAAGGTGATGAGTTAAAAACTGTTTTAGTTGATGTTGGTGGCTATAAAAAGAAAAGAGTTAAAAGCTTAGAAAATATGGCTGTTGAATATGGCAAACAAGTTGCTCGTACAAAGCAAGTAATTAAACTTGATAGTTTAAATGCTTATGAAAGAAAAATAATTCACAATAAACTTTCTTCATGGAAAGATGTTCAAACACATTCTGAAGGTGAAGAACCAAATCGTGTTTTAATTATAGAACCAAAATTCTAGGAGATTTAAATCTCCTCAGAACGTTGACAAATTATATTTTTGTTAAATGCAAAAAAAGAAAATTGTGGATATTTTAACCCACAATTTTTT
>CANQJU010000009.1 GCA_947624315.1 uncultured Bacilli bacterium
CTAAAAATATTGCATTTTTCTACAAATAGTGATAAAATATTGCTATGAAAGTTCATAGATACTATTAATCTATGAACCAAAATAATTTATATATGAATTAAAAAAGACGAGATTATTTAAACCTCGTCTTATTTTTTTATTCAATTGGTTCAAAATCACTTGCACCATGTTTACACAATGGACAAACAAAATCTTCAGGAAGTTCATCGCCTTCATAAACATAACCACATACTTTGCAAACCCATCCTTTTTTACCTTCTGTTTTAGGTTTAGGTTTTACATTTTCTTGGTAATATGTATATGTCATTGTTTCTTTGTTGTTCATTACTCTTGCTTCAGTAATAGTACAAATAAACATTCCATGAGTTCCTAAATCAACATAACTTTCAACCTTTAAAGACATAAATGAATTAATATATCTTGGCAAGAAAATTAGTCCATTATCACTTCTATTGGCTTCACAATTAGCAAATTTATCAACTACGCGACCACTTTGAAAACCAAATGTTTCAAATACCTTAAATGGAGCATCAACTGATAAACAGTTAACATTCATTATACCAGATTGTTTAATCAAATGATGTGAGTAATTATCTTTGTTAATTGTTACCGCAATACGATTAGGTGTATTAGTAACTTGACTTACAGTATTAACAATTAAACCATTGTCTTTCTTTCCATCTTTTGATGTAACAACATATAATCCATAACCAATATTAAATAATGCACTTAAATCATTCTTGTTAGCTGTTTCATTGCTTGAAGCAATATAGTTTGTACACAATTCATTAGCTAATTCTTCTAATTCTTCCATATTTTTTTCATTAACTGCAGATTTAATCTTAACTACAGTATTAGTGAATTCAATATTTTTTGAATTAGCAAATTTGTCTTTAATGTTTTTAGCAACCATTGGTGCCCATGTACCATTTTCAATAATTCCAATCATTCTGTTTTGGTAATTTCTTTCAACCAAATTTTCAACAAATGTTCTCATGAAAGGGAATAATTCAGAATTGTATGTTGTAGTTGCTAAAACCAACTTGCCATATTTAAAAGCATCTTCAACTGCTTCAGCCATATCATCTCTAGCTAGATCTGTAACAACAACTTTAGGGCATCCTTTAGTTCTTAGCTTTTCAGCTAAAATTTCAACGGCCTTTTTAGTATTTCCATAAACAGATGTATATGCAATAACAATGCCTTCAGCTTCAACTCCATATGAAGACCAAGTATTATATAAATTCAAATAATAACCTAAATTTTCTTTTAAAACTGGACCATGTAATGGACAAATAGTTTGAATATCTAAGCTACTTGCTTTCTTAAGCAAGTTTTGAACTTGTACACCATATTTTCCAACAATCCCAAAATAATAACGACGTGCCTCACATGCCCATTCTTCATCAACATCCAAAGCACCGAACTTACCAAAACCATCAGCTGAGAATAATACTTTATCATAGCTATCATAAGTTACCATTACTTCTGGCCAATGAACCATAGGAGCAAAAACAAAATGCAATGTGTGTTTACCAGTTTCTAAAGTGTCACCTTCATTAACTACTAAACGATTAGGAAATTCGCATCCAAAGAATTGTTCCATCATTGTAAATGTTTTGTTGTTACCAACAACTTTACAATTAGGATATACCTTTAAAAAGTTTTTAATGTTTGCTGAATGATCTGGTTCCATATGTTGAACAACCAAATAATCAGGTTTTTTATTATTTAAAACTTCACTAATGTTATCTAACCATTGATGAGTAAAATGAGCATCAACAGTATCAAATACAACTACTTTTTCATCAACTAAAACATAAGAATTATATGCCATTCCATTAGGAACAACATATTGGCCTTCAAATAAATCAACATTATGGTCATTTACACCAACATAAAAAAGGTCTTTTGTTATATTCATTTTATCCTCCATTTTTTTCATTACTATTATAAAGAAAAGATTTTAAAAAATCAACATATATGCATTTCCTTTTTAAAAGTGTTTTCTATAATACATATAGTTTTTTTAATCATTTATTAGTACTACCAATACCACCTAAACGATTTTCATTTATTGTTTTATCATCATCAACTGTTAAATACTTTAAAAATATACCTTGGGCAACTCTTTCACCTTGTTTTAAAGTTACAAATTCATCACTCATATTATCTAGAGCAATAATAATGTGCCCTTCATTATCTTGATTATTATAATAATCAGAATCAATGATACCTATTTGATTAGATAACTTTAGATTCTTTTTTATACCTAAACTACTGCGAATAACAATCATTAAAAACTCATCATTTTCCATTAAAGCCTTTATACCACTATAAACTAAGACTTTACTATGAGAAGGAATATTAATATCATAAGGAAGATAGAAATCATATCCAGCTGATTTTTTTGTTGAACGTTGGGGAATTTTTACATTTGCATAAAAACTTCCATCAACGTTTTTACAAAATTCTTCATAACTTATTTTTTCAAACTTCCTCATTGTCTTTTCTCCTTGCTCTTGGATGATATTTTAAATATTCACTTTTCAACTTTTCATCCATAATATGCGTATATATTTGTGTAGTAGCTAAATTAGCATGACCTAACAATTCCTGAACACTTCTTAAATCAGCACCATTGTTTAGTAGGTGTGTTGCAAAAGAGTGACGAAACATATGGGGTGAAACTTTTAAAGTTGTACAAGCTTTATCAGTTATTTCATCTAAAATAACTCTCACACCTCTTGTTGTTAATGGTCCACCTTTACTATTCAAGAATAAAATGTTTATGGGTTTGCCCTTAGCTTTTCCTAATAATTCTTTACGAGAAAATTGGATATAATCAAACAATCTCTTTTTTAATCCTTCGTATATAGGAACATTGCGCATTTTACTACCTTTTCCCATAACAGTAATTTGATCATTGTAAAAATCAACATCACCTAATTTTAAACCACACAACTCGCTAACACGAATTCCTGTACCATATAATGTTTCTAAAAGGGCATAATTTCTCATTCCCATAACTGTTCCCTCATCAATGCTATTAAAGAAAGCATCAATTTCCTCAGAATAAATTTGTTTAGGCAAAACTTGATCAGGTTTCTTGCCTTTCACTTCTAAAAAAGGATTAGCTTCACACAATTTTTCTGAAAGTAAAAATCGATAAAAACCCCTTAAACTGCTAAGTTTACGAGCAACAGTTCTAGCATTATATTCTAATTCATTTAAATGTTGAACATAAAAACGGGCAACAGTTTTTTGAGCATCAAAAATAGTTCCCAAATCATCAGTTTTTAAAAACTGACGAAACTCTTGAATATCCATTATATAATTTAAAACAGTATATTGAGAGTAATTGCGTTCAACTTCTAAAAACTCTTTATATTTTAAAACAGCTTCTTGTTCATCCATTTATTTTCTCACCACCCAATATCTCATCTATTATCTTTAGACTTCTTTGAGCATATGCCATTTTCCTTTCATCTTTTTTCATTCTTCCTTCTAATGGAGCAAATATTCCATGAGTAACATTCATAGGTTGAAAATCTGTATGAAAGCTACTGATATAATGAGCTAAAGATCCTAAAGCAGTCATATCAGTAAAATCAATCATTGGTAAATTTTTTAAATAATGATACATATTAATACCCGCAACCATTCCACTTGAGGCACTTTCCAAATATCCTTCAACTCCTGTAATTTGACCTGCAAAAAACAAATCACTCCTCTTATTTGTTTGATAAAAACAATTTAAGACTTTAGGAGAGTTGATATAGCTATTGCGATGCATTACTCCATAGCGAACGAATTCAGCCTTTTCTAATCCAGGAATCATTCTGAATACTCTTTTTTGTTCAGGCCATTTAAGATGAGTTTGAAAGCCTACAATATTATATAATGTTTTACTAGCATTGTCTTCTCTTAACTGTACAACAGCATATGGAGTTTCTAAAGTTACTGGATTTCTTAGCCCTACAGGTTTTAAAGGGCCAAAAAGCAATGTTTTTTCACCTCTGCTAGCCATATCTTCAATAGCCATACAGCCTTCAAAAACCTTTAGTTCAAAATCTTTAGGAATTACTCTTTCAGCTTTTATTAATTCATTATAAAAATTATCAAATTGTTCCTTATTCATTGGACAATTATAATATGATGCTTCGCCTTTATCATAACGAGATTTTAAGTAAGCAATATTTTTATCAATTGATTCAGCTGTAACAATAGGTGCTACCGAATCAAAGAAATAAAAATATTCCTCACCAAAGAATTGACTGATAGACTTACTCAACTCTTCACTAGTGAGAGGGCCACTAGCAATAATGGTAGGTCCAGAAGGAATATCAGTAATCTCTTCCTTAATAACTTCTATTAAAGGATGATTAGTTATTTTATTAGTTATGTATTTGGCGAACTCTTCTCTATCAACAGCTAAAGCTCCTCCAGCTTCTACTTTTGTTATATCAGCTGCTTCCATAATCAAAGAATCAAATCTTCGCATTTCTTCCTTTAATAGACCAACAGCATTTTCAATAGATGCGGCTCTTAAAGAGTTGCTACAAATGAGTTCAGCAAATTTGTCTGTTTTATGAGCTGGTGTCATTTTAGTTGGTCGCATTTCATATAATCTTACCTTTATTCCTCTTTTGGCCAACTGCCAACTTGCTTCGCTTCCAGCAAGCCCAGCCCCAATTACATTTACTATATCCATATCTTTCACCGTTTATATTTTACTATAATTGCAAGTTTTTTTCAAGATATTAGGAATAATAAAAAAGGGGATAATCCCCTATTTTATTTAACAATTATTGTGTTACCACTTTTTAACCATTCATCAATATTTAACTCAATTAATTCATCAAGTGTCATATTAGTTTTATCTAAAATGATATCCAAATTATCTCCACTACTAATTACATACTTTTTAAGATTTCTCGGAATATTTAAAATTTGATCTTCAATTAATATTAACTTTGTTAAATCATTATATTTGGCTAATTCATCAAGGTCAATATTATTTTTTTGTGATATTAATTCCAATGTATCATTAGGTTTAACAACATATTCTTCAAAATAGATTGATTCTCCATTTACCTTTTTAGGAATCACTAATACTTGATTAGGATAAATCAAGTTACTTGTTAAGTTGTTAGCACTAATTAATGAATTAATATCAACTCCATACTCCTTTCCTATTTTATATAAACTATCTCCTTTTTTAACAATGTATTTCTTTTCATCTTCAAAATCATTTCGCAAATTAACATTTTTTAATCCGAATCTATTCACAATATCACCCTATATTAATATATGTATATTAAGAAAAAGAGTGATTATTTAACCACTCATTTTTTATAGATTTAGTAAAAAAAGCCTCTTGTAAAGGGCTTTATGCCCCCAAGTAGGCCTTTTTAACATTATCATTATTTAAAAGTTCTTTAGCATCGCCTTCTAAAACTATCCTTCCTGTTTCTAAAACATATCCATAGTTTGCAATGCTTAAGGCTGCTTTAGCGTTTTGTTCAACAAGCAAAACAGTTACGCCATTTTTATTTATTTCCTTGATGATTTCAAAAATTTCATGAACTAAAATTGGAGAAAGTCCCATAGATGGTTCATCCATTAAAACTATTTTAGGATCAATCATTAAGGCTCTTGCCATGGCTAACATTTGTTGTTCACCTCCAGAAAGTGTACCAGCAGCTTGGTGACGTCTTTCTTTTAAACGAGGAAATCTTTCATACATTTTATTAATATTTTCTTTGATTTTTTGCTTATTCTTTATTGTATAAGCACCTAATCGCAAATTCTCTTCAACAGTTAAACCGGGGAATACCTGACGTCCTTCTGGGACATGGCTCATTCCTAAATAAGCAATTTTGTGAGAAGGAACATTTACTAAATTAACACCATCTAGTAATATTGAACCTTTGTCACATTTTTTAAGTCCAGATATTGTTCTTAGGATTGTCGTTTTACCAGCGCCATTAGCTCCAATAAATGCCACTATTTCTCCTTCATTAACTTTTAAAGAAATTCCTTTAATTACATTTATTGATCCATATGATACTTCTAAATCTTTAACTTCTAGCATCTAAATAACCTACTTTCCTAAATATGCTTCAATAACATCTTGGTTATTAGCAATTTCTTGAGGATTCCCACAAGCCAATATCTTACCTTGATTTAGAACAACTAATCTTTCACATATTCCCATGACTAATTTCATATCATGTTCAATCAAAAGAATAGCAACTCCAAATTCATCTCTAACTAATTTGATAACTTCCATTAGTTCTTCGGTTTCTTTAGGATTCATTCCCGCAGCAGGCTCATCAAGTAAAAGAATTAAAGGGTCAGTAGCTAAGGCTCGAGCAATCTCTAGTTTCCTTTGTTTACCATATGGTAAGTTCTTAGCCTTTAGTTCATAAGAATCACTTAATCCTAAAATATCTAAAATCTTTTTAACTTTTTCATCAACTGCTTTTTCTTCATTCCAAAACTTTTTAGTTCGGAAAATAGCATCAAAAACACTATATTTCATATGAACATTGCAAGCATTTTTAACATTATCTAAAACTGATAATTGTTTAAACAAACGAATATTTTGAAAAGTTCTACCGATGCCTTTTTTACAACGAATATGAGGAGGTAATTTAGTTACATTTTCTCCACCAAGAAAAATATCTCCGCTTGTTGGAGTGTAAACACCACTTATCATATTAAATACTGTTGTTTTTCCAGCACCATTAGGACCAATCAAACCAACTAATTCTTTCTCACAAATATCAATACTGAAATTTTCAACGGCATGCAATCCGCCAAAAGTAATATCAATATTTTTCGCACTTAAAACTATTTTTTCACTACTCATTGATATCACCTTTTATCTTGAATATTTTTTTATACCAAAGAACAAATCTTTTTCCCAATCTCTTAAACTTATTAGGTATATCCTTAATAAAAGCTTTAAAATTGCGAGGGAAATTCTTTATCCGTGATGGTAATAATTCAATAAATCTTGTCATTGAAAATTCATATCTACCAAGCAAGCCACCAGGCTTTTTAATCATTATAATAACTAATAAAACAGAATATATAATCAAACGATATTGACTTAAGAATCTCAATGATTCGGGAAGCAATGTTAAAACGATTGCGGCAATAATTGAACCAGTGAAAGATCCAAGTCCTCCCAATACAACTATCATTAATAATTCAACTGAATAATTAAAGTTAAATGTCTTAGGTTCAAGATATCCTAATTTTTGTGAATATATAACTCCAGCAATTCCCGCTAAAGCAGCAGATAAACTAAATGTTAAAATTTTATATTTAGTAACAGGTACTCCGGAAGCTTCAGCCGCAATTCGATCTTCTCTAATAGATAAAATAGCTCTACCAAATCTTGATCTCATTAAAACAAAAAGCAATGTAACAACTAAAATAGTAATGACTAATGGCAAAATAATATTATTATTTTGAGGAATATTTTTTAATCCACCAGCACCACCAGTAAAATCAAACAATTCTAACAATTTAACAATGATTTGTCCAAAGGCTAAAGTAACAATAGCTAAATAATCGCCTCTTAATCTCAATGCGGGAATACCAACTAAGAATCCTGAAATTCCTGCAGCTAAGAAAGCAATAACCATTGCTAATACACTAAAGCAACAAGCAACTAATGTTGAAGAGGATAAATCAACAAAGTTATTAATAAACTTTAAGAAAAGTCCACTTGCATATGCACCTATTGCCATGAACCCCGCATGCCCTAAAACCATTTCTCCTAAACATCCCGTTGATAGGTTCAAAGAAACAGCCAAAATAATTGTAAAGCATACAGTAATGAACAAACCTTTCATTTGTCTAAAATTAATACCTATTATATTAAGATATATATCTTTAGAAAAACTAGCTCCTAAAGTAATATATACTAAAGCAATAAGTAAAATTGCTGACAATAAATTAATCAAATAACTCTTTTTTCTTGGGAAAAGGGGAACCATTGATGAAAACTTTTCGACCATAATCACACCTTCTCTCCAACCTTTTTACCAAATAAACCATTTGGTTTAAATATTAAAATTATAATCAATAAACCAAATAAGAAGATATCAGCATAAACGCTATCAATATGAAAAATACTTGGTAAAACTTTAATAATTCCAATTAAGAAGCCACCAATACAAGCTCCATGAATTACACCGATTCCACCAACAACCGCAGCCACAAAAGCATATAAACCTAATTCAGATCCCAAATACGGTTTAATTTGTGGATATTCTGTATAATACATCAAAGCAGCAATACCAGCTAATAATGTACCTATAGCAAATGTTATAGTAATTATTTTATTAATATTAATTCCCATTAATTTAGAAGCGTCTTTATTCTCACTTACAGCTCGCATTGCTGTTCCGATTGTTGTCTTTTTAACAAATAATGTTAAAGCAATAATAGTAACAATTGCTAAAGCAAAAGTAATAACACTAACACTATCAATAGAAAAACTTCCAATAGTAATTGGAGGTAAATCTAAGATTTTTGAAGGAGTTTTAGCATTACTTGTAAAAATCAACTCAAAAACATTTTCAAGCAATAAACTTACCGCAATAGCGGTTATTAAAGCTGTAATACTTGGAGATTCACGCAATGGTTTATAAGCAATCTTTTCAGTCAATATACCAAGTATAACAACTGTAAAAATGGCTAAGACAATGGATAATACAATTGGTAAGTGAGCAATGACGGCAAAAGTGTAAATCATATAAGCACCTACCATAATGAAATCACCATGGGCAAAATTAATTAATTTAATAATACCATAAACCATGGTGTATCCTAAAGCTACAAGAGCATAAATACTACCATTGCGTAAACCAATAATAAGTTGATTAATTATTTGGTTCATATGAATCTCCTTTCTTACTTTTTAAAAATCAAATTTAATTATTTAGTACGTTTATCAACTAATACCATTTTTCCATCTTTGTATTCATTGATACAAATTGTTTTAATTGGGTCACCATTAGCATCAAACTTGATATCACCAGTTAAACCACCTTTGAAATCAATAGCAGCTAGAGCATCACGTACAGCTTGTTTATCAGTTGAACCAGCTTTTTCCATAGCTTGTTTAATCATATAAATTGCATCATATCCTAAAGCAGCAAATACAGCAGGTTCTTCATTGTATTTTGCTTTATATTTGTTGATGAAATCAACAACTTTTTGATCACTTACAGAATAGTGACTTGAGAAGAATGTATTGTTAACAGCACTATAATCATTAGTACTAGCTAATACACCTAAAACGCCATCATAACCATCGCCACCTAATAAAGGTTTATCATATCCAGCTTTACGAAGTTCTTGAGCGAAAACAGCTGCATCTTCATAATATACAGGAACGAATAAGCAATCAGGATTATCTTTGATTGCTGTTTGAACAAGTGATGGAACTTCAGCTGTAGAACCAGATTTTAAACCACCATCATAAACAACAACTTCCATATTTAATTCTTTAGCTTTCTTTTCAAATGCTTCAGCTAAACCTTTTGAATAATCATCACTATTATCATAAACGATACCACAAGTTTTAGCATTTAATTTTTCATCAGCATAAGATGCCATAGCCTCACCTTGGTCAGGGTCTAAGAAACATGTTCTGAATACATAATCACGATTGATTGTAACACTTGCAGCAGTTGCTGAAGGGCTCATCATTGGCATTTTATCCTTTTGAGCTTGAATAGCTAAAATTTCAGAGTTACCACTTGTAATCTCTCCAAATAAGAAATCTATATTATCTGCAATTTTATCATAAGCGCTAATTACTTGATCAGCTTCACCTTGATCATCTTCAACAAATGTTTTAATTTGTTTACCAAGGATTCCACCATTAGCATTAATTTCTTCAATTGCAATCATTGCACCATTTTTAGCAGTATTACCATATGTTGATAAATTACCAGTAAATGGGCCGACCATACCGATATTTATTGTATCATTTTCCTTGGTCTTACATCCAACAAGAGAAAAGAAACACAATATAACAACTACAAAACTAATTAATTTTTTCATAATTTCCTCCTAATTAATTTTATAAATTACTCTTTATAGATTTAAACCATCGATTTAAAACCTATAATATCGTATTATATCATAGTTTTTAAAAAAGTGTTGATGTAAACGTTTTATAGATACATTTTAACAAATTTTTTGTTTATTTGCATTTTTATAGACATTTTAAAAGGAATATCCTTAAAATATAAGAATATTCCTGTTTTTATAAGTTTGCTTCTTCTTTTAATTTAATATAATAAGAACTTTTTAAAAAATCATATAATTCATTATCATTTTCCATTGTTTTAATAATATTAGGTTGTTTTAAATAAACATATTTGAAACAATTATAAGCATCATCAAATTCTTTATTCAAAGCATAAACACAACCTAAATTATACCAAATTGATAAATTATTATTGTTTTTCTCAATTCCTTTTAAATAATAATATTTAGCTTTATCATATTGTTTATTATCTTTATAGATAATACCTAAATTATAATAGGCTAAGGGGTAACAATTATTTAATTCTATTTCTTGCAAATAATGTTTAATGGCTAAATCATTTTTGCCTAAGCGACCATAAATGACACCTAAATTATAATTCACCATTTCATTATTTTGATTTAGCTCATAAGCTTTTAAAGTATTTTCTAACGCTTTATCCAATTGAGAATTTCTTTCATACATTGATCCGATATTAAGATATGCCCAATAGTTTCCTTTAGATAATTTATTTGTCAGCTTATAATATTTTAAAGCCAATTTATCGTTGTTGTTTTGGTCATACATTCTTGCTAAGGCCAAACAATAATCAATATCTTTGTTGCTTAACTCAAAGGCTTTTTGATAATTTATTAAAGCTTGATTATAATCTTCTTGCCATTCATAGATATAACCTAAACAGTAATATCCTCGAGAATAGCGAGTGAAATTATCAATGATGTTTTGCGTAATATTAATAGCTTTATTATAGTCTCCTTTTTCCATATATAATAAGCCTAAATCAAGCAAATCATCAGCCATAGCAATTTCTTTAGTAGCTTTTTCAAATAAATCGATTGATTCTAAAAGATAGCCTTCTTTATAAGTATCTTGAGCTTTTTTGATATCTTGTTTGTATTTATCTAATTGTGACATCTCATTGTCCTAAAAACATCAAAAGATAAAAAGCAATAACAGAAATAGTATTATTAATAAAGTGTATTCCCATAGGAACAAAGATATTTTTTGATTTATAAAAACTATATGTAATAGCAAAGGCTAATGGAATATATTGGAAAATGAATTTTAAGTTTTCTAAATCAGCTACATGGACAAAGGAAAACAATAAAGTAGCAATGATTATAGTAATAATAGGAGGCAAATGGAAAGTATATGTACATGTTCCGCACAAAAGTTTTCTAAAGAGCATCTCTTCAACAAACGGAGCAATGAACATAACACTGATAATCATAGGTATAGCCCCGCTTCCTCCCAAAACATTATTAATTATTTCTTGGTTTTCCGCGTCTCCTGTTATTCCAAGCAGACTATATATATAAGATACTAAACCATTAGCGAACAAGCATCCAAATACTCCTAAAACAATTATAGACATATGATTAGATTTATTTTCTTTAAAATCTTGAAGATATTTCTTAAAATCATCGCGAAAGAAATAAATGGCAAGTCCCACTAAAGGAACACAATATAACATTTGTACAACTGCTAATAATCCATTTCGAGCATCTTCAGGTGTTGAAACGCTATCCTTTAGGCTTGTGGCAAGAGAAGCACTATATGAATAAACAAAGGCTAGTGCTAAATACAATAATGCCCCAACAATTAAAGCTATCAAATAAAACTTGCCTTTAGAATTTGATGTACTATTTTCCATTAACAATTCTCCTTATTTTTATTTACCTAATGACTTAATTTCCTTTTCTATCATTTCTAAAAATTCTTCAATAGAAACAGTTACTGTTTCATTAGAACCATATTTACGATAAGTCAATTGATTATTATTCTTTTCATTATCGCCACATACTAATTGATAAGGTATTTTCTTAGTTTGCGCTTCTCTAATCTTATATCCCAATTTTTCATCTCTTTCATCGATTTCAAATCTAATGCCTTTATCAGAAAGTATTTTAGCTACTTTTTGAACATAGTCTAAATGATGCTCTAAACTAACAGGAATTAATTTTACTTGAACAGGAGCAAGCCATGTTGGGAAGGCTCCAGCGTAATGTTCAATTAAAATACCAATAAATCTTTCAAGAGAACCAAATAGAGCACGATGAATCATAACTGGACGTTTTTTACTTCCGTCTTCACTAATATATGTCAAATCAAAGCGCTCAGGTAAATTCATATCCAATTGAATTGTACCACATTGCCAAATACGATTCATAGAATCTCTTAATTTAAAATCAAGTTTTGGTCCATAAAATGCTCCATCACCAGGATTTAATTTATATTCAAATCCGGCTTTTGTACAAGCATCAGCTAAAGCTTTTTCAGCTTTATCCCATGTTGATATTTCTCCAATGTATTTTTCCAAAGGTCTTGTTGAAAGCTCAATATGGAATTTCAAATCAAATACAGAATATACTTGTTTATATAATAAAATTATATTGGCAATTTCATCTCTTATTTGTTCTTCAGTCATAAAGATATGGGCATCATCTTGAGTGAAAGTACGGACTCTAAACAATCCATTTAAAGCACCACTAGCTTCGTGACGATGAACTAATCCCAATTCACCCAATCTCAATGGGAATTCCTTATATGAGTGAATAGCATTTTTATAAACTAACATACCACCAGGGCAATTCATTGGTTTAATCGCAAATTCATGTTCATCAATAGTTGATGTATACATATTTTCCTTATAATTAAACCAGTGACCAGAAGTTTCCCAAAGTTCACGATTTAACATGATTGGTGTTTGAATAAATTGATATCCAGCTTTAGTATGAACATCTTGCCAAAAGGCTGTTAAAGCATTCTTTAAAGCCATTCCCTTTGGTAGCCAGAAAGGAAAACCTGGGCCATAATCAGAAAGCATGAACAAATCTAATTCTTTACCTAATTTACGATGGTCACGTTTCTTTCTTTCTTCTAAATTATTTAAGTGTTCTTTTAATTCATCTTCAGTAAAGAAACATGTACCATATATTCTTTGCAACTGTTCATTGTTGCTATCTCCTCGCCAATATGCACCAGCAACAGCCAACAACTTAAAGTTCTTTAATACGCTAGTACTAACAACATGTGGTCCACGGCATAAATCACAATAATTGCCATCAGAATAAACCGTAATTATAGATCCTTCAGGTAATTCATTAATTATCTCTTGTTTATATTTATCATTTTTAAAAATCTCTAAAGCTTCTTTTTTACTAACTTCTTGACGAACAAATTTAAGATTTTGAGATACTAAATATTTCATTTCCTTTTCGATTTTTAATAAATCACTTTCAGTAAATTTAACATCATCTCCAGGATTAATATCATAATAGAATCCTTCTTCGATTGCTGGACCTACTCCAAACATAGCTTTAGAATACAATCTTTTAACTGCACTAGCTAGTAAATGACTGCATGAGTGATTTAATACTTCAAATGCTAAAGGATTTTCTTTAGTAATCAATTCAAAATCGCAATCTTCATTGATTTCTCTACTCAAATCAACTAAATTGCCATTCACTTTAGCACATATAGATTTCTTAGCCAAACTTACAGAAATACTATTAGCAATCTCTAAAGCACTCATTCCATCTTTCATTTCTTTAATGCTTCCATCTAAAAATTTAATCTTCATATTATTATCTCCATTCTAAATTATAAATAAAAAAGCCCTTGGAATAATCCAAGGACGAATATTTCGTGGTACCACCTTAGTTCATCTAATAAATAGATGCCCTCATTTAGAATTAACGCTTCTAAAACGGAAATCTCTTTCGAGTTCAATTCCACGAGAGTAACTAATATTCTTTATTGATAGTTCCCACCATTCTATCTCTCTTTAAATAAAGTTTGATATTAGTCGTATTCGCTTCTTCATCTTTATTTCATTATACTCTTTTTTTTATTATTGTCAATAAATTACTTTATTTTTCATTTCATATAAATAAAGAGCATAGATGGTTTTTCCATCTTTAATAGTTCCATCTAAAATCATCTCTTTTACCTTTTTAAAAGGCACTTTAATAATATCTAAAAACTCATCCTTATCTAATTGTTGTTCTCCTAAAGAAAATTTATCTAAATAATAAATATGTATTACCTCATCAGAATATCCCACACAAGGATATAAAACTCCTAGTTTTTCCAATCCTTCACCGATTAATCCTGTTTCTTCTTTAAGCTCGCGATAGGCAG
>CANQJU010000010.1 GCA_947624315.1 uncultured Bacilli bacterium
TGTTGTTTTGCAAAAGAAGACAGTTGATACAGATGGTTATCAAGCTGTGCAATTAGGTTTCTGTGACAAGACTGATAAGGCTGCCACAAAACCAGAAAAAGGACATGCTTCTAAGGCAAATACAACCCCTAAGCGCTTCATCAAAGAATTCGCAGGGGAAGAGCTAGAAGTCTTTGAAGTAGGTCAAGAGGTTAAAGTTAATATATTCAAAGAAGGAGAAATTGTTGATGTAACTGGTACAAGCAAAGGTAAAGGTTACCAAGGTGTTATCAAACGTCATAATTTCCACAGAGGGCCAATGGCTCATGGATCTGGTTATCATAGAGGAACAGGTTCAATGGGTTCTATTGATGCTGCAAGAATTAAAAAAGGTAAAAAGTTACCTGGAAGAATGGGTGGAGAACAAGTTACAGTTCAAAATCTTGAAGTTGTTAAAATCGATTTAGAAAAAAATGTAATGCTAGTTAGAGGTAATGTGCCTGGTGCTAAAAACTCATTTGTTGTTGTTACAAATGCTGTTAAGAAACCAAAAACTGCCGTTAACCCTGAAGCTTTAGCGTAAGAAAGGAGAAATAAAAGATGCCTAGTATTGTTGTTTTAAATCAAGCAGGTGCAGAAGTTGGCAAAATGACTTTGAAAAAAGAAGTATTTGCTATTGAACCAAATATGCAAGCTGTATATGATGTTGTTAATGCTGAAAGAGCAGCAATGAGACAAGGAACTCATAAAACTAAAAACCGTACTGAAGTAAGCGGCGGCGGTAAAAAACCTTGGAGACAAAAAGGTACTGGTCGCGCTCGTCAAGGATCTATAAGAGCTCCTCAATGGCGCGGTGGTGGAATTGTTTTCGGGCCTAACCCTCGAAGCTATAGTATGAAAGTAAATAAAAAAGTTGTTAAATTAGCTGTTAAATCATTATTATCAAGTCGCGTTGCTAGCAATGATTTAGTAGTTGTTGATGAATTCAATTTAGAAAATTTCAAAACAAAAACATTAGTTGAAATTTTAAATAACTTAAAAGTTGAAGGCAAAACATTAGTTATCACTGATGAAGAAAACTATAACTTAGCTCTTGCTGGTAGAAATATTCCTAATGTTTATGTTCAAACTAAGAGTCATTTAAGTGTTTATGACTTAATTAATGCTGATAAGTATGTAGTTACAAAAGCAGCTGTTAAAAAATATGAGGAGGATCTTAAATAATGAAAAATCCTTATGATGTTATAATCCGCCCTTTACTTACTGAAAAGACAAGTGCTTTAAGCCAAAGTAAAACTGAAAATTTTGGTGGTAAATATGTTTTTGAAGTAAAACAAGGAGCAAATAAAGTTGAAATTAAAAAGGCAATAGAAGAAATTTTTAAAGTTAATGTTGTTTCAATTAACGTTATAAATGTTCGTAAAAAAGCACGCCGCGTTGGTCGATATGAAGGATTCCGTCCTGCTGTTAGAAAAGCAATTGTTACTGTTGCTAGCGACCAATCATTAGAACAATACTTTGAAGTATAGTTCCCATTAATTATAGGAGGTTTAGACAATGGCTATAAAGAAATATAATCCGACTACCAATGGTCGCCGTAATATGTCTGTGTTAGTATATGATGAAATTACTACATCTACTCCTGAGAAAAGTTTATTAGCACCTTTAAAGAAAAAAGGTGGTCGTAACAATACAGGAAAAATTACTGTGCGTCACCAAGGCGGTGGAAACAAACAAAAGTATCGTATTATAGATTTTAAACGTGATAAATTTAATATTCCTGGTAAAGTTGCTACAGTTGAATATGATCCAAACAGAAGCGCTAATATTGCATTAATCAATTATGCTGATGGTGAAAAGAGATATATTATTGCTCCTAAAGGTATTCAAGTAGGTCAAACAATTTTATCTGGCGAAAGTGTAGATATTAGAGTTGGTAATGCTTTACCACTTGCAAAAATTCCTGAAGGTACAACAATTCATAATATTGAATTGCATCCTGGTCATGGAGGACAATTAGTTCGTTCTGCTGGTGCTAGCGCTCAAATATTAGGTCGTGAAGACAAATATGTTTTAGTTCGTTTAACTAGTGGAGAAGTTAGAAAAATATTAGGTGTTTGCTATGCAACAATTGGAGAAGTTGGAAATGCCGATTATATGAATGTTAATATCGGTAAAGCTGGTAGAACACGTTATTTAGGCGTTCGCCCTACAGTTCGTGGTTCAGTTATGAACCCTAATGATCACCCTCATGGTGGTGGTGAAGGTCGTGCACCTGTTGGTCGTAAGGCTCCTCTTACTCCTTGGGGTAAGATTGCTCTTGGTCTTAAGACTCGTAATAAAAAGAAAAAATCTAGCGACTTAATCGTACGTCGCCGTAACGGATAGAAAGGAGAATCGATAATGGCACGTTCAATAAAAAAAGGTCCTTTTTGTGATGAACATTTAATGAAAAAAATTGAAGCACAAAGCGAAGGAAATAAAAAAGTCATTCAAACATGGTCACGTCGTTCTACAATCTTCCCTCAATTCATCGGACGTACAATCGCTGTTTACAATGGCAAAGTACATATCCCTGTATATGTGACAGAAGATATGGTAGGACATAAATTAGGAGAATTTGCTCCAACAAGAACTTACCGTGGACACGGTAAAGATAAGAAAGCTAGTAAGTAAGGAGGAAATACATAATGGAAGCTAAAGCAATTGCTAAAACTGTTCGTATTGCTCCTCGTAAAGTTCGCCTTGTTGTTGATTTAATTAGAGGTAAAAATGTAGCTGAGGCTGCAGCAATTCTAAGATTAACTCCAAAAGGTTCAAGTGTAGTAGTCGAAAAAGTTTTAAAATCAGCAGCAGCCAATGCTGTTAACAATAATAAAATGGATCAAAAGAAATTATATGTAAAAGAGGCATACGTTAATGAAGGACCTACTTTAAAACGTTATTTGCCTAGAGCTAAAGGTAGCGCAAATTCACTTCTAAAAAGAACAAGTCATATTACAATTGTTCTTGGAGAAAGAGAATAGGAGGTACGCATGGGACAAAAGGTAAGTCCAATAGGATTACGTATAGGTATTATTAAAGATTGGGAATCTAAATGGTATGCAGATAAGAAAGAAGTTCCTGCATTACTAAATGAAGATTTATTAATTCGTAAAGAAGTAGAAGTGTTCTATAAATCTGCTTATGTTTCAAAAGTAGAAATTGAAAGAACAAAAACTAAAGTTATGCTAACTATATACACTGCAAAACCAGGTGTAGTTATTGGTAAAGAAGGAGCTACAAAAGCTAAACTTGTCCAAAAATTACAAAAGTTAACTGGTAAAACAATTTTTGTAAGTGTTGTTGAAATAAAAAATCCTGATTTAGATGCTACTTTAGTTGCTCGTAATATTGCTGAACAATTAGAGAATCGTGCATCATTCCGTCGTGTTCAAAAGATGGCTATCCAAAAGGCAATGAAAGCCGGAGCTAAAGGAATTAAAACTTCTGTTTCTGGTCGTCTTGGAGGCGCTGAAATGGCTCGTCGTGAAGGATATAGTGAAGGAACTGTTCCTCTTCATACTTTAAGAGCAGATGTTGATTATGCATTTGCTGAAGCACATACTACTTATGGAAAATTAGGTGTTAAAGTATGGATTTGCAAAGGTGAAGTTCTTCCTCAAAAGAAGAATAAGAAGGAGGCTGACTAATTATGTTAATGCCTAAAAGAACTAAGTACCGTCGTCCTCATCGCGTTAGCTATGAAGGTAAGGCTAAAGGTGCTAAAGAGATTAATTTCGGTGAATATGGATTACAAGCAGAACTAGGTGCATGGATTACAACCCAACAAATCGAAGCTGCTCGTATTGCTATGACTCGTTATATGAAACGTTTGGGAACTGTATGGATTCGTATTTTCCCTCATATGGCACAAACTCATAAACCACTAGAAGTACGTATGGGTGGTGGTAAAGGTGCGCCTGATGGATATGTTGCAGTTGTAAAACGTGGCACAATTATGTTTGAAGTTGGTGGTGTTGATGAAAAGACTGCTCGTGAAGCATTAAGACTTGCATCACACAAATTACCTATTCCAACAAAAATCGTTGTCAAAGAAAGTGGTGAAGAATAATGGCTAAAAAAGAGAAAAAAGTCGTTGCTCCTGTTAAAAAGCAAAGCGAAATGGACAAAATCAGAGAATTAGAAAATGCCACTATTGAGGAAAGAATTGTTGAGCTAAAACATGAATTATTCAATTTGCGTTTGCAAGCTTCATTAGGAAAGTTAGAAAACACTGCTCAAATTGGTAAAACTAAAAAGCAAATTGCGCGTATGAAAACAGTGCTTACTGAACGTGCAAATGGAGCTGAATAAGGAGGCAAAACATGGAAAGAAATAGTAGAAGAGTATATACTGGTAAAGTTGTTTCTGTTAAAGAAGATAAAACAATTAAAGTTTTAATTACAACTTATCGTAAGCATCCATTATATGGAAAACGTGTTGAAAGAAGTAAAAAATTTACTGCCCACGACGAAACAAATGATGCTAAATTAGGAGATATCGTTAGAATTATGGAAACTCGTCCATTATCTAAAACAAAGAATTTCCGTTTAGTTGAAGTTGTTGAGCGTGCTGTACAATTATAGTCAGGAGGCGAGATAATGATACAACAAGAATCTAGATTAAAAGTTGCTGATAATTCAGGAGCTAAAGAAATTCTAACAATTAAAGTATTAGGTGGAACTAGACGCAGATATGCAAGTGTTGGTGATATTATCGTTGCAACAGTTAAAAGTGCAACTCCTGGTGGTGCTGTAAAAAAAGGCGACGTAATTAAAGCCGTAATCGTAAGAACAAAGAGCGCTTTAAGAAGAAATGATGGAAGTTATATTAAATTCGATGATAACGCTGCTGTTATTATCAAAGAAGATAAGACTCCAAGAGGTACACGTATTTTTGGCCCTGTAGCTAGAGAATTGCGTGACAAAGAATTCACTAAGATCATTTCTTTGGCTCCTGAGGTTCTATAAGGAGGAAACTATGCGTATTAAAAAAGGTGACACTGTTAAAGTAATTAGCGGTAATGATAAAGGTAAAGTAGGAAAAGTTCTTAAAGTATTAGTTAAAGAAGAACGAGTAGTTGTTGAAGGAATTAATATTGTATCTCGTCATACAAGACCTTCTAATGCTTATCCTGATGGTGGAATTATTAAAAAAGAGGCCCCAATTGCTATTAGTAATGTTATGTATTATGATACAAAAGCTAATCAAGCATCTAAGATTGGTTACAAAATTGAAAATGGAAAGAAAGTACGTTTTGTTAAAAAAACGGGTACTCTTTTAGATAAGTAGGAGGAAAACTATGAATCGTGTACAATTAAAATATAATGAACAAGTTAAACCAGAATTAATTAAGAAGTTTAGTTATAGTTCAGTTATGCAAGTTCCAAAACTTGAAAAGATTGTTATCAATATGGGTGTTGGAGATGCTATTCAAAACTCTAAGGTTTTAGATGCTGCATATGAAGAGTTAACACAAATTGCTGGTCAAAAACCTGTTATTACAAAAGCTAAAAAATCAATTGCAGCTTTTAAACTTCGTGAAGGTGTATCAATTGGATGCAAAGTAACTTTACGTGGTGAAAGAATGTATGAATTCTATGATAAATTAGTATCTGTTGCTCTACCACGAGTAAGAGACTTCAGAGGTCTAAGCAAAGATTCATTTGATGGACGTGGAAATTATACATTAGGTGTTAAAGAGCAATTAATTTTCCCTGAAATTAATTATGACAAAGTAATTAAAATCAGAGGAATGGATATTGTTATTGTAACAACTGCTAAAACTGATCAAGAAGGCCGTGAGTTGTTAAGCTTATTGGATATGCCTTTTAGAAAGTAGTAAAGGAGTTAAATTATGGCAAAAACATCATTAAAGATTAAAAATAAACGTAAACCAAAATATAGTGTTAGAGAATACACTCGTTGTGAGCGTTGTGGAAGACCTCATGCTGTATATCGTAAATTTAAGCTTTGCCGTCTATGCTTTAGAGAGTTAGCGTATAAGGGACAAATCCCTGGCGTTACTAAGGCTAGTTGGTAGAAAGGAGTTCATAAATGGTTATGACAGATCCAATTGCCGATATGCTTACTCGCATTCGTAATGCTAATCAAATGAAACACGAATTTGTTGAGATTCCAGCATCAAAGGCAAAATTAGAAATTTTAAATGTTATTAAAAATGAAGGTTATATTGGTGAAATTGAACAACTTGAAGGAAATACTCAAGGAATTTTAAAAGTAACTTTAAAATATACTGACAAAAAAGAAAGAGTAATTAAAGGCTTAACTCGTATTTCTAAACCAGGATTAAGAGTTTATGCTAAATCTAGTGAATTACCAAAAGTATTGAACGGCTTAGGTATTGCTATTATTTCAACATCAGCAGGAGTTATGACTGATCGTGAAGCCCGCAAAATTAATGCTGGTGGCGAAGTCATCGCTTATGTTTGGTAGGAGTATAATATGTCAAGAATAGGTAATAAAATAATTACAATTGATGCTGGTGTAACAGTTGACGTTCAAGCAAATAATTTTGTAACTGTTAAGGGACCTAAGGGAGAAATCTCACATCAATTCAGCCCTGAAATGAAAATTGAAGTTGAAGGAAATACAATTAAAATTGTTCGTCCTAGTGATTCAATTAGACATAGAGCCCTTCATGGAACAACTAGAGCTATTTTAAATAATATGGTACATGGTACTACTAATTTATTTACAAAGTCTTTAGTTATGGAAGGTGTTGGTTATCGTGCTGCTGTTAAGGATGGCAAATTGAGTATATCTGCTGGATATTCTCACACTATTGATTTAGCTATTCCTGAAGGCGTTAAAGTTGAAACACCAAGTGCAACAGAAATTGTTTTAAGTGGTGTAAACAAACAAATAGTTGGCCAATTTGCATCAGAAATAAGAGCTGTTAGAAAACCTGAACCATATCTTGGTAAAGGTATCCGTTACAAAGATGAAGTAATTCGTCGTAAAGAAGGAAAGAAAGCTAAGTAGAAAGGAGTGTATGAGTAGTGGTCACAAAAAAATCTCGTAATGCAACACGTAAAGTACGTCATTTAAGAGTTCGTAAAAACATTAGTGGAACATCTACTTTACCTCGTCTAAATGTGTTCAGATCTAATGCACACATTTATGCTCAAGTAATTGATGATGTAAAAGGTGTTACTTTGGTGAGTGCATCAAGTATTGATAAAGAATTAAAATTAGCAAATGGTTCTAATATTGAAGCAGCAAAACAAGTTGGTGCTTTAGTAGCTAAAAGAGCTTTAGAAAAAGAAATAGATAGCGTCGTTTTTGACCGTGGTGGATATATTTATCACGGAAGAGTTAAAGCTTTAGCTGAAGCTGCACGTGACGCTGGCTTAAAGTTCTAGGAGGTTAATAATGCCAAAAGATGTAAAAGAAAAAGAAACTAAAAAACAAGTTAAAAAAGAGACTGTTCCTGCTGCTGAAAAAGAATTTGAAGAACGTGTCGTAAGTATCAACCATATTACTAAGGTTGTTAAAGGTGGTAGAAGATATCGTTTTAGCGCATTAGTAGTTGTTGGTGATAAAAAAGGACGTGTTGGTTTAGGAACTGGTAAAGCTATAGAAGTTCCTGATGCTATCAAAAAAGCAGTTGAGGATGCTAAAAAGAATTTAGTAAATGTTCCAATTGTTAATACAACAATTCCTCATGAAATTACTGGTGTTTATGGTGCTGGTAGAGTATTACTAAAACCTGCTCCTGATGGAACTGGAGTAATCGCCGGAGGACCTGTTCGTGCGGTTGTTGAATTAGCTGGAATTCAAAATATCTTATCTAAATCATTAGGTTCAAGTACACCTATTAACATTGTTAGAGCAACAATGGAGGGCTTAAAGACTTTAAGAACTGCTGAAGAAGTTGCCGCAATCAGAGGTAAAAAACCTGAGGAAATATTGGGGTAGATAAATTATGGAAAAAGTAGTAAAAATTAAGTTAGTTAAAAGTGCTTGTGGCCGTAAGCCTAATCAAGCAAAAACATTAAAGGCTCTAGGTTTATCTAAAATTAATCAAATTGTAGAAAAACCAGATAATGAAGCAGTTCGCGGAATGATTGCAACAGTTAGTCATTTGGTTGAAGTACTTCAAGATTAGGAGGATAGCATGAAATTACATGAATTAAAACCTGTTGAAGGTGCTAGACATAGTAAAAAACGTGTTGGACGTGGTACAGGTAGCGGTACAGGTAAGACTAGTGGCCGTGGACATAAAGGTCAAAATGCCCGTAGTGGTGGTGGCGTTCGTCCAGCATTTGAAGGTGGTCAAACACCACTATTCAAACGTATTCCTAAACGTGGATTTACAAATATAAATCGTAAAGAATACGAAATAGTTAATATCGAAGCCTTGAATAGTTTTGATGAAGGAGCTAAAGTTACTCCTGAAAAACTAGTTAAAGCTGGTCTAGTAAAAGAGACAAAGAATGTTAAAGTTTTAGGAAATGGAAAGTTAGAAAAAAATTTAACTGTCTGCGCACATAAATTTTCTAAATCAGCAGAAAAGAGCATTGTTGAAGCTGGTGGAAAAATCGAGGTGATCTAAGATGGCTATCAAAAATAAAAAAGTATGGATAGGTTTACTATTTACGGCTTTATTCTTACTTATTTATCGTCTTGGATATTTTATTCAAATACCTTTTGTTGACATCGATGCTGTAAAAATTTTGTTTGGTGGTAGCCAATCATTATTTGGATTTTTAGATGTTTTCAGTGGGGGTGCTTTATCTAATTTCTCTATCGTGGCTTTGGGTGTTAGCCCATATATCACTTCATCAATCGTTGTCCAATTGTTACAAATGGATATCGTTCCTAAGTTAAAGGAATGGAGTGAAGAAGGAGCTACCGGACAAGAAAAATTAAATAACTTAACGAAATATTTATCGTTAGGATTGGCCTTTGTTCAAGCCTTAACAATTGTAATTGGTATAACTGTTAGTTACAATGGTGCCTTCTATACAGTTGGTACACCAACTCCAGTTACCGCAATCATTTATGTTTATCTAGCAATTGTTTTAACTGCTGGTACAGCATTTGTATTATGGATTGCTGAAAAGATTACAATGCATGGTATAGGTAATGGTACATCAATGATTATCGTTGCTGGTATCATTTCAAGTTTCCCTGATATGTTTAGAGATTTAATCAATACATATATCGTTTCTGGCGGACAAAATGTTGGAAATATCTTTATTTTCTTCGGAGTTATTTTACTATTATTATTAATTATTGTTGGTATCGTATTTATGGAAGGTTCTCAAAGAAAGATTCCAATTCAATATTCAAATCGTTCATCAGCAATATTAAGTGGTAAAACAGATTCAAATGTTCCAATTAAATTAAATTCAGCATCAGTTATCCCTGTTATCTTTGCATCAACTTTAATGAGTTTGCCACTAACAGTTGCTAACTTCTTAAAAGCTGGAAGTGCAAAAACATGGTTAACTAATATTTTCTCAACAAGTGAACCAATCGGATTTGTTATTTATATTGTTTTAATTGTATTATTTACATTCTTCTACTCATTCTTACAAATTAATCCTGAGAAGATGGCAGATAATTTACAAAAACAAAGTGCATATATTCCTGGTGTTAGACCTGGTGATCAAACAGCCAACTATATATCAAGAGTATTATTCAAAATCTCAATGCTTGGTTCTACATACTTAGTTATTGTTGCTATATTACCAATTATAATCACAAAGATATTTAACTTACCAAGTTCAGTTCAAATTGGTGGTACAAGTTTAATTATCGTTGTTGGTGTAGCAATTGAAACTGCTCAACAAATTAAGACTCAAGCCCAAGAAAAACAATACAGAGGCTTCATTGAGTAGGTGATTGAATGAAAAATTTATTAATTATGGGAGCTCCAGGAGCTGGTAAAGGCACTCAAGCTTCATTAATAAAAAATGAATATCAAATAGCTCATATTTCAACAGGTGATATGTTTAGAGAAGCAATGTCTAATCAAACACCTGTTGGGTTAGAAGCTAAGAAATATATTGATAATGGATTGTTAGTTCCTGATACGATTACTGTTAAGTTAGTTGAAGAAAGACTTCAAAAGGATGATTGTAAAAACGGATTTCTTTTAGATGGTTTTCCAAGAAACATTTCTCAAGCAGAAGCTTTAGATAAAATGCTTGCTAGTAGTGGTATTAAACTAAGTGGTGTTATTAATATTCAAACTGATGATTTAGTACTAATTGATAGAATCGTTGGACGTCGTACTTGTCCTGTTTGTAAAGAAGGATATCATATCACATCTAAGAAACCAAAAGTTGAAAATGTATGTGATAAGTGCGGAGCTACATTAGTTCAAAGAGCTGATGATAATGTTGAAACAGTTAGTAATAGATTGAAAGTATATCATGAACAAACTGCTCCTGTTTTAGATTATTATAAAAAACAAGGATTAGTAATTGATGTTGATGGTATGCAAGACATCAATGATGTTTTTAAAGAAATTACAAAAAAGCTAGGAGACAATAAATGATTACAATCAAAAGTAGTCGTGAAATTGCTTTAATGGTTGAAGCGGGAAGAATTGTAGCCTTAGCTCATAAAGCCATAAAAGAAGCGATTGCTCCAGGCATGTCTACAGCAGAATTAGATAAGATTGCTGAAGATGTTATAAGGAGCCATGGAGCAACACCATCTTTTAAAGGCTATAATGGATTTCCGGGAACTATTTGTGCATCAATAAATAATGTCGTAATCCATGGAATTCCTAGTGAAAAAATAAAAATTAAAAATGGTGATATAATCTCTGTTGATATAGGGGCTTGCTATAAAGGTTATCATGGTGATAGTGCATGGACTTACCCTGTAGGTGAGATTAGCGAAAGTAGGAAAAGATTGCTTAAAATTACTGAGGAATCTTTATTCAAAGGATTGGAATTTGCTAAGCCACATAATCGCTTATCAGATATCTCACATGCTGTTGAAGAGTATGTAGTTAAGAATGGTTATAGTGTTGTTAAAGATTTTACTGGACATGGTGTTGGCAGTGCATTACATGAAGATCCAATGATACCTAATTATGGCGAAGCTGGTCATGGGCCAGTATTAAGACCTGGTATGACATTAGCTATCGAACCGATGGTTAATGGAGGAAAATCATCAGTTAGAATTTTAGCTGATGGTTGGACAACAGTAACATCTGATAAAAGTGATAGCGCTCATTTTGAGCATTCAATTGTCATTACTGAAGATGGATACAAGATATTGACAACTGAAGGAGGAAATGCCGATGTCAAAGAGTGATGTTATAGTTCTTAAGGGGACAGTTACTGATGCTTTACCAAATTCAATTTTTAAAGTGACTTTGGATAATGGACATCAAATTATAGCCCACGTTTCTGGTAAAATCCGTATGAATTTCATATACATTTTACCAGGTGATAAAGTAACTGTTGAATTATCACCATATGACTTAACACGTGGCCGAATTACTTATCGTGATAAGTAATTATTTCACACTAGTCTTTTAAAGACTTAAAAGGAGGATTAAAAAATGAAGGTTAGACCATCAGTAAAACCAATGTGTGATCAATGTAAAGTAATAAAACGTAACGGAAAAGTTATGATTATTTGTAGTAATCCAAAACATAAACAAAGACAAGGATAATATAGGAGGTGCAAAGTAAATGGCACGTATTAGTGGTGTTGATATTCCACGTGACAAGAGAGTAGTTATCTCATTAACATATATCTATGGAATTGGAAAACCAACAGCAATCGAAATTTTAAAAAAAGCAGGCGTAAGTGAAGACAAGCGCGTAAAGGATTTAAGTGAAGAAGAAATGGCAGCTATCAGACGTGAAGTTGCTGTATATAAGGTAGAAGGTGATCTTCGTCGTGAAGTTGCCTTAAATATTAAAAGATTAATGGAAATTGGATGCTACAGAGGCATTCGTCATCGTAAAGGTCTTCCAGTAAGAGGACAAAACACAAGATGTAATGCTCGTACTCGTAAAGGTAAAGTTAAGACTGTAGCAAACAAGAAGAAGTAATAAAAGGAGGACGAAAATATGGCTCGTAAAGTTCGTAAACGTAAAGTCAAGAAGAATATACCGAATGGAGTCGCACACATTCATTCTACTTTTAATAATACAATTGTTACTATCACAGATACTGATGGAAACGCCATTGCTTGGAGCAGTGCCGGAGCATTAGGATTCAAAGGTAGTAAAAAATCAACACCGTTTGCTGCATCTATGGCTTCTGAAGCGTGTGCAAAAGCAGCACTTGATAGCGGTATGATCAAAGTTGAAGTTTCTGTTAAAGGACCAGGTCCTGGACGTGAATCAGCAATTCGTTCATTACAAGTTGCAGGACTTGAAATTACATCAATTAAAGATGTAACACCTGTACCACATAATGGCTGTCGTCCACCAAAACGACCTAGAGGATAAAATTATAAAACGATTAATAAATATATCTGAAGGAGGATACGAATGAGAAGATTCGAATTTATTAAACCTCAAGTTATTATTGAAGAAAAAAAGGACAATTATGGTAAATTTATTATCACTCCATTAGAGAGAGGATATGGAATTACTCTAGGTAATGCCTTACGTCGTGTACTACTTTCATCAATGCCTGGTATTGCTATTGTGGCAATGGAAATTGAAGGAGTATCTCATGAATTTATGGCATTAGAAGGTGTCTATGAAGATGTAACGGAAATTATACTTAACTTAAAAAATATTGTCTTTTCAGTTGATGAAAAAACATTGTTTAAACCTATGCCAACTGATACAAATGATTTATATGAATTTTCTCTTGATAAATCAGGAGAAGGTCCAGTTTATGCTAAAGACTTAAAAGGACCACTTGATGTTGACATAGTTAATGGAGAGCAAATAATTGCTAATCTAAGTGAAAACGGAAGCATTCATGCTAAGTTCTATGCTCGTAGAGGAATTGGTTATGTTAGTGCTGATGAAAACAAAATATTCTGTAAAACAGCAGCTGGTAATGTAATTACAAGAATTCCAATTGATGCAATTTATACTCCAGTTACAAAAGTTAGATATGATGTTGAAAAGACAAGAGTTGATGAAAATGTTGATTTTGATAAATTAACATTGGAAGTATGGACAAATGATTCAATTAGACCTGAAGATGCTGTTTCACTTGCCTCAAAATTCTTAATTGAGCATTTCGAAGTAGTATCTAAGTTAAATGAAATGATTGTTCAAGAAAACTATATGTATGAACGTGAAGAAAAAGTTACTAATAAGAAGTTAGATAAGAAGATTGAAGAACTTGATTTATCAGTTCGTTCTTACAATTGTTTGAAACGTGCAGGTATCAACACTGTTGGTGATTTAACTCAAAAGAACGAAGAAGAAATGATGAGAGTTCGTAATTTAGGTCGTAAATCATTAAAAGAAGTTGTTCAAAAACTTCGTGAAATCGGCTTAGATCTTCGTCGTTCATATGATGCTGATTCAAGTTATTCAGACATAGATGAAAATGAAGAAGATGATGATTTCGATTCATCTGATGAAATCTAAAAATCCAAGGAGGACAAAATATGTCATTAGGCTATCGTAAATTAGGTCGTGACTCAGCTAAAAGAAAAGCTCTTTTAAGAGACTTAGTTACTGACCTTATTATTAATGAACGTATTGAAACTACTTTGTTCAAAGCTAAAGAATTACAAAGATTAGCTGACAAGATGGTTACATTAGGTAAAGCTGATACTTTAGCTAGTCGTCGTCAAGCTGCTGAATTAATTCGTTTTGAAAAGACTGAAGAAGGACAATACGCAATTCAAAAATTATTTTCTGAAATAGCTCCTAAGTTCAAAGAAAGAAATGGCGGATATACAAGAGTATTAAAAACTGGTCCACGTCGTGGAGATGCTGCACCAATGGCCATTATTGAATTTGTGGAATAAAATACAAAAATAAGCTCTTCAATTGAAGGGCTTTTTTTATACAATTAATCTAAAAAATAAACAATTTTGTTGATAAATTAAATTAAAGTGCGTATAATTATGTTGGTAATATATAATAAATTGGTAATAGTTACCATGAAAAAAAGGAGAGAAAGATGAGTAATTTAAAAAAATGTCTTGCTGAATGTATTGGTTCAGCTGTCTTAGTTATTTTTGGATGTGGTGTTGCTGTTGCCGTTGGCTGTGGAAATGGCGGAGAAATTCTTGCTACTTCATTAGCTTTCGGACTAGTTATTGTTGCTATGGCATATTCTATTG
>CANQJU010000011.1 GCA_947624315.1 uncultured Bacilli bacterium
GATAAAGTTTGGGATTTTCTAAAATTTTCTTTTGCAAACTTAATTCCATAGGCTAATCCTCAAAAAATTGATTTATAGGTCTTGGCACTTTAGGTACAACATTAGAAGCTGTAGACCCACCTTTAGCAGTTAATTCACTTACTAAACTTAAAGCTTTCTGAGCAGTTTTAATATGTTCTTGAATTGAATTCATATCAATACTTTTTAATTTATTAGTAAGATTTTCTGGACTAATAGTTTCACTTTTTTTAGTTATACTCATTGAACGATAACTAATAATTCCATTTTCCTCATAATATTTTAAAAGATTTCCGATAATTTCACTAACAATGAAATCATCATTATTAGTTAAAACAATCTCATTAGGTCCAGTTGTATGTAAAGCTATATTTAATTTTCCAGGGAAAGTGAATACATAATTAGGAATTTCTTCTTCATCATATCCTAAATATGGAATAAATTCATCCTTAATAGTTAAGGTGATTTCATCTTCTATTTCCCTAACTTCTGTTTTCAAAAATCCACAATTGCATAAAAAGATTGTTGAAAAAAGCAATAAAAATATAAATAGTCTTTTCATATTAAAAGTCCTTGTCATTTTCATTTAATCCATATTCTCGATAAACTTCTTCTTTAAATTCTTGAAAACGATCTTCTTTAATAGCTTTACGTATATTTTCAGTTAGTTTAACTAAATAATTAACATTATGAATACTTAACAAACGATATCCTAACATTTCATTAGCTTTAAACAAATGTCTTAAATAAGCTTTGGTATAATTTTTACAACAATAACAATCACACTTGCTATCTAATGGTGTAAAATCTCTTTCATATTCTTTGTTTTTAATTATAACTCTTCCACTACTTGTCATAGCAGTACCATGTCGAGCAATACGTGTTGGTAGGACGCAATCGAACATGTCGATTCCTCTTTCAACCGCATCTAAAATAGCACCAGGTGAACCAACTCCCATTAAATATCGTGGCTTATCCTTAGGTAGTAATGGAGTTGTAAACTCTAAAACTTTATTTTGAATTTCTTTAGGCTCACCGACGCTTAAACCTCCAATGGAATATCCATCAAAATCCATAGCTACGAGTTCCTTGGCGCATTTTTCTCGAATATCTAAATATTCTCCACCTTGAACAATACCAAACAATCCTTGTGTGTCTTTATTTTGATGAGCATCTAAACACCTTTTAGCCCAACGAATAGTTCTATCAACTGATTTTTCCATATAATCATATGTTGAAGGATATGGCGGGCATTCATCAAAAGCCATCATTATATCACTACCCAAATCATTTTGAATTTTCATTGAAATTTCTGGTGATAAAAATAATGTACTTCCATTTTTATGATGCTTAAACGTTACGCCTTCTTCTTTTATATCGCGTAATTTGGCTAAAGAAAATACTTGAAATTGAGCGATCCCAATTCATAAACTTATGTAGTCCTCCAGCTTCTTTAATTAATTCACTACCTGGTTGACACCATAAATGGTAAGTATTTCCTAAAATTATTTGTGAACCAATAGCTTCAAGTTCCTCTTTAACTAAGGTCTTAACTGTTGCTTGTGTTCCAACAGCCATAAACACAGGAGTTTCAAAAGTCCCATGTGGAGTTGTTATCCTTCCCAAACGAGCCATTGATTTTTTATCTTCTTTTATTAATTCGTATTTTATAACCATATTATTCCTCTATTTTATAAACATTGCATCACCAAATGAGAAAAATCGATATTCCTCTTTAACAGCAATTTCATACGCTTTTTTCATTAACTCTTGTGATGAAAAAGCACTAACCAACATTAAAAGAGTTGATTTTGGCAAATGAAAATTAGTAATCAAACCATCGATTGCTAAAAACTTATAGCCTGGATAAATAAAGATATTAGTATCTTCACTACATCCCACAAACTTTCCATATTTTTGATAAACAGACTCCAAAGTTCTTGTTGTTGTTGTGCCAACACTAATAATTTTTTTGCCTTGAGCTTTAGCTAAATTTAAAGCTTCCGCAACGTCATCTTTAATATAGTAATGTTCACTATGCATTATGTGGTCTTCAACATTATCAACACTTACAGGTCTAAAGGTCCCAAGACCTATATGTAAAGTTATGTGATATATTTTAACTCCTTTTTCCTCTAATTGTTTTAGCAACTCTTTAGTAAAATGTAATCCCGCAGTTGGAGCCGCTGCACTTCCTAAATTTTCAGCATAAACTGTTTGATAGCGATCTTGATTTTTTAATTTTTTATGAATATATGGTGGTAAAGGCATTTCTCCTAATTTTTCTAATTTTTCTAAAAAAATACCTTCATATGTAAATTTAATATGACAAATACCATCATCTAATTTTTCAACAATCTCCCCAATAAGTAAATCAGAAAAATTAATCTTTGTTCCGTTTTTAACCCTTCGAGCAGGTTTTACTAAAGCTTCCCAATAACCATTTTCTTCTTTTAATAATAGTATTTCAATTTTTGCTTTTGTATCTACTTTTTCGCCATAAATTCGTGATGGCAAAACTTTAGTATCATTAATTACCAAAACACAATTATCATCTAATATATTTACTATATCACTAAAATGATAATGACTAATAGTTTCATTTTGTCTATCAACGACCATTAAGCGCGATGCACTTCTATCCTTTAAGGGAGTTTGCGCTATTAGTCTTTCTGGCAATTCATAATTAAATTCATCTACTTTCATTTTTATCAATTCCTAAATGTTTATATGTTTTATCGGTAACAGTTCTTCCTCGAGGAGTACGAACAATAAATCCCTTTTGCAATAAATAAGGTTCAACAACATCCTCTAATGTTTGTGGATCCTCACCAATTGAAGATGATAAAGCGTTCAATCCGGCAGGACCTCCACGGAAGCGCTCTATGATAGCTCTTAAATATTTATAATCTGTTTGATTTAATCCTTCATCATCAATGTTCAATTTTTTAAGTGACATTCTGGTAACATCTAAATGTATTATTTGATTATCTTCATCTAAAAATTGAGCAAAATCTCTAACACGACGGAATAAACGATTAGCTACACGAGGAGTTCCCCTTGATCTTCTAGCAATTTCTAATGAGCTTTCATCATCGATATCATAATTAAATATTTTAGCAGTTCGATTGACAATTTGTTGCAAATCGTAATCATTATAATAATCTAATTGTTGAACGATACCAAAACGATCACGCAATGGGGCAGAAATATCACCACATCTAGTTGTTGCTCCAATTAAAGTAAATGGTGGTAAATCAATTTTAATTGTACTAGCTGTTGAATCTTTCCCAACAACTATATCAATTGAATAATCTTCCATAGCGGAATAAAGAACTTCTTCTATAACTTTTGGTAAACGATGTATTTCATCAATAAATAAAACATCCCCAGCTTCTAAACTTGATAATATCGCAGCTAAATCACCAACTCGATCTAAACTAGGAGCAGTAATACTATGCCAATTTGCTCCCATTTCATTAGCAATAATATTGGCTAAAGTTGTTTTTCCTAGTCCTGGAGGTCCATATAATAATACATGGTCTAATGTCTCTTCTCTTTTTAAAGCAGTTTGAATATAGACATTCATATTTTCTTTAATTTCTTTTTGACCAATATAATCACAAAGGCGTTTTGGTCTTAAACTATTATCATATTCTTTTAAAGACAATTCATCATTTTTCTCCATGCTATCCTCCTAATCGTTTACATCTTTTAAAAATTATGTTATAATACATATGGTGGTGATTTACTTGTTTAACTATATTAAAGGTAAAATTACAATTGTTAATGGTGACTATATTGTAATTGAAAATAATTCAATTGGATTTCAATTAAAAACAGCTAATCCTTTTTTATTTAATGTTGGTGAAGACACAATCGTATATACATATTTACATGTTAGAGAAGAAATATTTGAATTATACGGATTTAAAACTATAGAAGAAAAACAATTGTTTCTTCAACTAATTTCTGTTAAAGGTCTTGGTCCAAAAGGTGCTCTAGCAATCCTTGCCAGTGGCAAAATAGCTGAAGTAATTGAGGCAATAAATCAAGGAAATACAAAATTTCTTCAAACTTTCCCAGGAATTGGCGTAAAAGCAAGTCAACAAATAATTCTTGACCTTCATGGAAAATTGAATTTTGATCAAAGCCTATCAAATAATACTCATCCAAAAATTGCTAATATTTGTGAAGCTTTAAAATCATTGGGATATAAAAGCAATGAAATTAAATCAGTAATTCCTTTACTAGAAAAAAATATAACTTCTAGTGAATCCGATCTAATCAAATTAGCTTTAAAAAGACTTAATCAAGGCGTTTATTAAACGCCTTTTTTTATAATAAACTTTTCCAATATTTTAAATCATCATTAGCTTTCTTGCAACTCTCTAAATACTCTTTATCTATATCATAGTAATCTTTTTCATTATCTTTCTTATTAAGACGATAATTATTTTTAGAATTCTTTTCAATCTTATCATATTTTAATAAAAGATTGTGTTCTAAATCATTTTTCAAATTGACATTATTGATATCAAATTCATTCTTCTCATTATCACGAGTAAAACGATAATTAACACCAAATGTTTTAATGTTATTAACTAAATTATTAAATCCCTCATCAACAATAATTTTTTTACCATTGTTTTGAACAACCTCAGGATTACTAAAATATTTATTAATATTATTAATTTGAACAACTCTTTCATCAATATAAGCAATAATCATATCAATAAAATCTAATAACAAACTAAATTCTTTTTCGAAATATTTTATATCAAATAAATTATTTATACAACTTTCAATATTTTCTTGTAACTCAAGACGATTTGTTTTTTTATTTTTAAAAGCATCATCTTGCAAATTATTAACCTTATCTAATAAAAATTGATATTTTGTTTCTCTATATTGATTATATTTCGCATATTTTTCATCAATACTTTCTTTAATATCATTAAAGAAAATCTGTATGCGATTAATCATTCTAATAGCAGGATCATAAAAATTAACTTGAAAATATTGAATAGTGCATTCAATTATCTTTTTGTTTAATAAAAGTACTTTATAATCATTGTTTAATGATTTATTATCATTTAATAATTTTTGATATATAGAATCAACACAGTTTTGATAAATCATCAAGTCATTGTTTAAAACATCAATTGATTCGATATCTTTTTGATAATCATAATTAAAAATATTTTCATTTTCTTCAAGTTTAAATAGTTCTATTTCATTTTCTAAAGATGCAATTTTTTTCTCGTTATCAGTTTGATAATCAATGAACTCATTTTTCTTTTCGTAAATTTCTTTAAAACAAGCATCATTAATATTTTTCAAACTCTCGTAACATTTAATTTTTATATCATATTGTTCACTTAAACTTCTACTTCTAATTTCATTAATTTTCGCTCTGATTTCTTTGATTTTATCTTTTTCATCAATGTCTAATAAACTTTTTTCTAAAGATAAATATTCTTTTTCACAACTTTCAATATTTCGTTGCAAATCAATTGTTAAGCGACGATTTATTTCTGCTAAATTAGCTAAATGATTCTTATTTTTTTCATTTAAATAATTTTCAAATTCTTTAGTTTTATTATTTATTTCTTTATCTAAATTGTTTATACGATTAATATTATCTTGTTTCTTTTTCTTTGTTAAATAGTTTAATTGAGCAAGTTCAGCTTTTCTTGTTGGATAAAATTTGTATTGCTTTAGGTTCTTTTCATAATCAAGAAAAAAGTTATCCAAAAAACTAACAAAATCTTGATATTTAAATTTTAATAATTCATCTAGTTCTTCATTGTTTTTTTGACAACTATGTTCATTATGCAATACTTTTAGCTTAAATGATTTTATAGAAATATCGCCTTTATCTAGCATTGCCCCATAAGCATCAATTATATCATTACTATAATCATTTACTTTATTATATCTGAGCATTAAAAAATCAAAGATATCATTTTTTATTTCATTGACTTTGTTTTCATAACTGCGATAATCCATATTCATCTAACCTCAAATTCTAAAATTTCCTCTTCCTTTGCCCTTGCCTTTTTTAGGTTTGGGACTATATCCACCGGGCATTTGTCCACGAGCTATTTGTTCATTTAATTTATCTTCATCCATTCCTGCTAAAGAAGTTATTTGTTTTTTCATATTTTCAAACCTCTTTGTCAAGGCATTTACTTCTGGATAAGGTCGACCAGCACCTTTGGCTAATCTCTCTCGACGTGAGTAACTATTAGCAAGCAATTCAGGATTTTTTCTTTCTTCTTCAGTCATTGATTTAATAATAGCTTCGATATAACTAAATTGTTTATCATCTATTTCTAAATCTTTTAATTGCTTACCTAATCCAGGAATCAATGAAAGCAGACCTTTTAATGATCCCATTCTTTTAATCCATTTTATTTGCTTCATAAAATCGTCATAATCATAACGACCTTTTTGCATTTTTTCAGCCATTTTCATGGCTTCTTCCTCTTCAACACTTTCAGTAGCTTTTTCAATAAGAGAAACTACATCTCCCATACCCAAAATTCTTCCAGCCATACGGTCAGGATGAAAAACTTCAAGTTGATCAAGTTTCTCACCAACACCCATAAACTTAATTGGAATTTGGGTTAAATATCTAATTGATAAAGCAGCACCACCACGAGTATCACCATCTAATTTTGTTAAAATGCATCCACTAATTTTTAAAGCTTCATTAAAAGTTGTGATAACATTGATAGCATCTTGTCCCATCATGGCATCTATTGTTAAAAGCACTTCATCAGGTTCTCTTAATGTCTCTCCAAACTTCTCATTCTTGTCTTCATATATTTCTACAGCTTTATCTTGAAGTTCTTTTAGCTCATTCATTAAAGCCTCATCAATATGTAATCTACCGGCAGTATCAATAATAACTAAATCATATCCTTTTTCTTTAGCATAATTAATACCATTTTTAACAATATCAACAACTTTGTGATTTGTTCCCATATCGAAAACTTCGATACCAAGTTGCTTACCAACTGTATGCAATTGATTAATAGCTGCAGGACGATAAATATCAGCAGCAATTAGCAATGGTTTTTTATGATCCTTTTTTCTTAGATAATTTGCTAATTTCCCACAATGTGTTGTTTTACCAGCACCTTGCAAACCAACAAGCATAAAAACACTTGGACCACTTACTTTATAAGTGACACCAACAGCCTCTTCGCCCATTAAAGCTTTTAATTCATCATGAACAACTTTGACTACCATATCTCCAGGTGTCAATGATTTCATAATCTTTTCTCCTAACGCTTTTTCCTTAACGTCGGCTGTAAATTTTTTAACTACTTTATAATTGACATCGGCTTCAAGCAAAGATAATCGAACTTCTTTCATCATTTCGTCAATGTCGTTTTCATTTAATTTCCCACGTCCTGTAATTCTTCTTAAGGACATTTGTATTCTTTCAGATAAACTTTCAAATGGCATTTTTTCACCTACTCAATATTATTTAATTTTTCAACAATTTTATCAACTGAAGGATTATTAAGTTTTTTTAATTCTTCATATAATTCTTGACGTTGATTATACTTTTGAAAAAGCAATAGCTTTTCTTCATATTGCTCTAAAGCATTATAAATATTTTTTAATTGATCAAATATTGCATTACGACTGATCCCATATTCTTGTGATATTTCCGCTAAACTCATATCTTCAAAATAATAGTCTTTAAAATATTGTCTTTGCTTGTCTGTCAATAGACTCTCATAGCAATCAAACAGAACAATATAATGTTGTTTTTTTTCTAAAATATCCATTTTATTCCTCATCAATCATTTCAGCAAATAATCCATAAACATATTTTTCTAAATCAAAATATTCAATATCAGTAAGCTTCTCACCTAAGCAAACAAATTTAATAGGAATATTATATTGATCACGAATAGCAAGTACTATTCCACCTTTAGCAGTTCCATCTAATTTTGTTAAAACAACACCACTAACCTCAGTGGCCTCAATAAAGGCTTTAGCTTGATTTAAACCATTTTGGCCAGTTGTTGCATCAATTATTAACAAAGTATCTTGTGGAGCTCCTTCAATCTCTCGAGAAATAACTCTTTTTATTTTCTCTAATTCCTTCATAAGATTAACTTTAGTTTGTAGCCTTCCAGCTGTATCACATAATAGTACATCATATTTTTCTCTTTTAGCGATTTGAATGGCATCATAAATTACACTTGATGGATCACTACCTTCACTTCTTGTTACTACAGGACATTTAACACGTTCTCCCCATACTTGAAGTTGTTCGATAGCTCCAGCTCTAAATGTATCACCAGCAGCAATTAAGACTTTTTTGCCTTCATTTTTTAACTTGTTAGCAATCTTAGCAATTGTTGTTGTTTTTCCAACGCCATTTACCCCAACAAACAAAAAAACACTAACTCCATCTTTATTAAAGCGCAAATTAGAATTAACAACTTCTCCCTTTAAATAAATGTCAAACATCTTATCAACAATTATTGGTTGCAAATCTTTAGCGTTTTCCAATCCTTTAACTCTAACATCATTTTTTAACTCATCAATAAACTTGACAACTGTATCAACACCAATATCAGCCATAACAAAAATTTCTTCAAGTTCATCAAATAAATCCTCAGTAATTTGATTATAATTATTGAATAATTTTTTAAGTCTAGAAAAAGCTCCACTACGAGTCTTTTCCATACCTATACGATATTTTTCAGCTTCTTTTTTCTTTTCTTTACTTTTAAATATACTAAATAATCCCATAATAATCTACCTTTAATAATCAATTTCAATTATAAATATTATACCATATTTTCTCATTAATTTAAACACTTTTAAACAAGAACTTTTATTTTTCAATAACTAAATATTATATATTTGTTATAATCAAAAAAGGTCTTGAATAAACAAGACCTAGAATAGTACATTAATAAGTGAACTATAAGTAAAAACAAAAACAATCGCTAATATTGACATATAAACTAAATGAATAAAGATTGTTGGAAAATAATTGTAAACCAAAACTTCTTTTTTATTAAATCCTTTATATTTTAATATACTTATTTTTTCCCAGTCAGATTTTAAATAAATAAAATAATATAATAAACAAATAAGTAAAATCACAACTATGGAGATTCCAAAGCCCATTAATGCATATGGTTTAAAAATAGAAATATTAAAAACTCTCTCATATGTTTCTTGACTTTTCATATATATAAGTAATTCATTATTAGCAACATCTTCTTTTAATATATTATAGTCATCTTTAGTAAAATCAATTTGATAAAATGGAGCATTAGCATATAAATTGTCAACATTATAATAATCAAAATATTCAACCAATTCATCAAACAAATTATTACTTATGCATAAAAAGTAATTAGTAGAAGTTCGAATTATACCTTTGAATATTAAATTTTTAGTTATTTTCTTTCCGTTATCTTCAATAACAAATGTAATTGTTTTACCAAGATTATTAGCAAATGCATCATATTCCATAATAGTATTATTACTAATCATTTCATCTAATTCTTCTACGTTTATATCTAAATTAAACGTTGAAATAAAAGCAAAATTATTTAACAAACATTCATTGTCATTTTCAATTTTAAATTTATTTTCCATGAATGTGTTATTAATTATACCCATTTCAAATTTTTTGTCATTTATAATAGGATTAGTAGCTTTCAATTCAAAATTTAAGGCAATTTTATCAAATGTACTTTTATTCATATATGTTACAGAATAAAATAGATTTTCTCTTTCTTTAAACAATTTCTCTTTTTCTTTATAAACATTATCATTTAAAGACAAATAATCGATATAATCTGTTTTATATTCTTTAATATTTATGGCAAACTCTTCTCCACAATATATATAACCATGATCATTTTTTTCATCATAATTTAATATTTCATTCAAAAAATAATCAGAGCAATATATTGTATCATCTAAAATTTTAACATTATTACCATTAATATTTAAATTATCACAAATAGCAATTTGAGGAATTGTATGATCTATTTTAATTTCATTATTTTTATCTTTAATTTCTATTGTAATAATAGGAGCAAAAGATTGCAAATTGCTTTCGGCATTTATTGCATATTGCTTTCGCAAGTTATTAAGACATTGATATTGATTGTTATATTCTTCAGAAAAATAGAAATGATTTAAATCATTTTTTAAAGATACATCAATCATATTATTTAATTTAAATGTTCCTAAATAAAAGAAAAAAATCATTGCATACATTAAAGCATAAAAGAAAATGTGAAATGATAAAGGTATAATTTTATTTTTCTTTAGTGTTTTAAAAGAATATTTTATTACATCATTATGAAAAGTAGTTGGACAAACTTTTTCATCACTTAATTGTATATTCTTTTCTTCATGTAATTTTCCATCTTCTATTCTTAACAAAAATGATGAAACATTATCAAAATCTTTTTCAAAATGGGAAACGCATATAACAAGTGAAACATCGCTTAACGCTTTAATATCATTGATAATCATTTTTGTTGAAGATGCTTCAATATTTCTTATTGGTTCATCAAGAATCGTAATTCTTCTTTTTAGGACCAAAGCAATAACTAAGCATACTTTTTGAATTTCTCCACTAGATAATTTTTTAGCTTTTTTATCTAATAAACTTTTCAAATTATATTTATCAACTAATTCTAATCCTTCTAAATATTTATCTTGCAACATTAATTGTAAATTTTCTTTTACAGTTAAATATGAAAGTAAATTATTTTCAGATGTGATAAATATAATATTATTTTTGATAAAATTATTATCAAGTTCTTTAGCATTTATATCATCGAAATAAATATCACCTTTATAATTTTTATCATCCATTGCAATTAATTTTAACAATGTTGACTTTCCACAACCACTTTTTCCAACAATCACAACTAAGCCTTTTTCAGGAAATTTGTAACTTATATCATTTAAAATGGTTGTTTCTTTCTTTGAAATAATAAAAGATTTCGAAAGATTTCTAATTTCAATCAATTCATATTACCTCCATCTCTTTATTTTTCTTAATGACAAATAATAAGACACTCCATATAATACTAAGATAAAAAGTGAAAAAATAATAACATATAATACATTAAATGGTATAATTGTGCAATTCAAATCACCAACAAATCCTTTATTTAATGTTAAAACTCCAGCAAAATAAATAATTATATATGAAATGACAAAAGTCAAAACAGAAAATATTAGATTTATTAATGTATCCTTTTTTATCTCATTTAATAAAATTTCATTTGGTATACACTTTTCTTGTAATAAAGAATATGTATTCTTTTTAGCAACATCTTTTAATAGTACTCCAAAAGAAAATATAAATAATACTAATAAAAATGATGAAAGGATATACAAAATACATACTTTTTGAAAATTTACGATTTTATTTCTTGTATTTAAATAAATATATGTTAAATCATTTCCTAATGTTAAGCCATTTTCTTCAAGCAATTTAAAATTAATATCATTAATATTTTCCTTATCAATAAAATATGTGTTAAATCTTACGGCATTATTGTAACAAAAATTTTCTATTGATTCGTTGCAATAAAAATAAGCGCAATCAACAAACGACAATGTAACACCAACAACCTTCACAGAGTTTCTAAAATAATACCTATTGCCTATAGTTATAGTTAAATCAATTGGCTCATCGGGATAGTTATGATTTATACCATTATTATAATACTTACCATCAGTAATTTTAGATAGCATACGACTATCAACAACAACTTCATTGTCATTTTCTGGAGCTCTTCCCCATGCTAATTTTTCATCACTATAAACTTTAAAACTATTATTATATTCCAATAAATATTTTTTTATGTATTGATTTTCTAATTCTAAAAATGTTTCATAATTCATATAAATGGTTTTATAAACATAATTATTTTCAGAAATATATTTTCCATCTAATTTATATGCCTCTTTATACATAACTTTTGGAGGCGTTACTGATGTATCAAAATAAGGTTTAAGTGTATGATTTTTAATCAATTCAAAATAATTTGTTTTAATAATATCATGAATATATAATTTCGTATTTTCAAATTTATCCAAAATGTATGTGCCTTCGACATCATTATATGTACGAAAATAATCGTATAAATAGTCAGAAACAACAATTTCATTAAGGCCTAATTTATATCCATTATATTCATTTGTAATTGCATAAAAGTACGTTTCCTGCAACGATATTACATCTCTAGATGAACCTAAAAATTCATAATTAATATATAAATCATTGCAATTTTTTAAACCTAAAGAATCTAAATCCTTTTGAAGTAAACTATCATTATCACCTTTATTTTTAGAAAAGTAATCAATAATATCAAATGGTTCTTCACTATCAGGAATAATAATAGAATTATAATCAGCTAAACTAAATACTTTTTTCTGAATATCTTTAGCACTTATATTATTGACATTTAAGAAAATTACCAAAAAGCACAGCATTAGCATTGAAAATAAAATAAATATATATTGAAGTTTCCAATTTAATAATTTAAATATAATTTTAGAATCAAATTTTCTATTCTTGTTAGTGAAAACAAGTTTGTTATTATTTATTTTATTTTCTTCCAAAAAACAATTACCATCTTCTAATTTAATAAAATAATTGCCATATTCATCTATATTTTTCATGTAATGAGTAGAAATTATAATTACTTTGTTATTTGACAACTCTTTTAAATAATCTAAAACAATCTTTGTTCTTTCATTATCTAAATGACTAGTTGGTTCATCAAGCAAAACAAAATTATTGTCTTCAATAATTGCCATAGCAATTCCCAATCTTTGTTTTTCACCTGATGATAAGTTTTTACCTTTTGATTGTTTAATTGATTGCAAATCTAATTTATCTAAAATATTATTAATTAAATACTCATCATCGCAAATTAATTTTAAATGTTCATAAACAGTTATATTGTTAAAAACATTACCAGTAACAGGAACATAACTTATATCTTTATATGTTAATTTGTTATTATTTATTTGAAGAGAGATTTCTCCACTATCTGGCTCTAAATTTCCTTTTATTATTCTTAACAATGTTGTTTTTCCGCTACCATTTTTACCAATTAAAAAATATATTCCAGGATTTTCTATTGTTATATTAATATTTTTAAGAATTTGTACTCCATCAAATGATTTATTAATATTTTCTAACTTTAACATTTATATCACCTATCAAAATATTATTTTAGATCTATACTCTAAATCTAATGTATCAATAACATATGCTTTAATTTTAATATACTTTTTCATACAAACACAATCATTTCTAAAAAAAATTTCCTTCACAATAATGAAAGAAATATTTTTTAGTTAAATAAATTTTTCCCTACTATTTCTTCCATATTACGACATAATTATATCACACAATTTTTATTCAATCAATAATATTTAAGAAAATAATGTATTATAAAGAAAGAGTATGTTATGAATTTAATATAATTAAAAAAGCTTCCTATCAAAATAATAGGAAGCCAATTTTTAATTATTTAGCAAAATTACCATTATTCCAAATCAATGAAGATTTATAAGATCCATTCCATTGTTCCCAAGTTGTTGATCCTGGAATAACACTATATAATGTAATAGTTTGTGAGTTTGTACCATCTGAAACAGTTACATCATAAGAAACAGTTGTTGTGATTGATGGAGCTTTAATTACTCTACCAGTGTTATCAACTAATTCTGGATCATTAGATTTCATTGTAATTGTAACATCTGAATAATCTTTTTGAATTGTGTAAGCAACTTCTACCATCTTCATAAATGATTCCCAGTAATTACCAGCAAGTAATACTTGAGGACAGTTCTTACCACTAAATGTATTATGTTGTTTAACTCTTGTTAAGTCTAAATTATTTCTAATACAAATATCAGCAACTAATTTAGCTGTTCTTTGCCATGTATCATATACATCGCCACCAGCATTAACGCATGTTTCAATACCGATTGAGTTATTATTTCCACCATGTGAACTAATAGCACCAGCTGCAACTTGTGTGAAGCAAACCCATGTAGTACCAATATAGTATTCACCATTTTCAATCTTCCAAGTTGGACCAAGTGAAGTTAAACTATTTGCTGGATCAGCTACAGTTTTATTACCATCAGTGATAGGAGCTTCA
>CANQJU010000012.1 GCA_947624315.1 uncultured Bacilli bacterium
GTTGAAGGTGCTGTTGTATTAATCGACGCAACTAAGGGAGTTGAAGTTGGTACTGAACGTGTTTGGGAAGAACTAGCTAAACGTAAAATTCCTACAATCATTTTTATCAATAAGATGGATAAAGAAAATGTTAAATTTGAAGAAGTTATCGAAGATATTAAAAATACTTTAAGTAAGAAAGCTTCTCCTTTAGCATGGGAAATCGGAGGAACTAATAATTTTAAGGGTGTAGCAAATGCTTTATTGAAAAAGGCTGAATTAGCTACTGGAAGTGAAGCAGATATTCCAAGTGAATTAAGTGGTAAAATCGAAGAAATCAATAATGAATTACTTGAAAAGGTTGCTGAAACAAGTGAAGAGTTAATGGATAAATATTTTGGCGGTGAAGAATTAACTGCTGAAGAAATCAATAATGGTCTAAAACAAGAAGTTTTAAGCAATGACTTATATCCAATTTTATTGGGAAGTGGATTAAAGAACGTTGGTGTTAAATCATTATTAGATACTATCGTTACTTTCTTACCAGGTCCAAGCGAAGTTGCTTTACGTGAAGGAATGGACGGATCAACTAGACCAATGGATGAAACTGCTCCTTTATCAGCATACTTATTTAAGACTATCATTGACCCATTTGTTGGTACAATTAGTTTCTTTAAAGTTTATAGTGGTGAAGTAAAAGTAGCTCAAGATGTATACATTCCTGAAACTGATACAACTGTTAAAATGCCACAAATCTTTACAATGATGGGTAAAACACAAATCCCTGTAGATAGCGTTAAAGCTGGAGATATTGCATGTGTTGCTAAGGTTAGTGAATTTATGAATGGTTTAACATTCTGTGATAAGAAATCTCCAATTAAATTTAAGAAAGTTGAACATCCTTCTCCAATTATTTATTTGGCAATTCAACCAAAGAATAAACAAGATGAAGACAAGATTTCTAGTTCATTACAAAAATTAAAACTAGAAGATGATACTTTTGAAGTTATTCGTAATCCTGAAACTGCTCAACAATTAATTGGTGGTCAAGGTATGACTCATATTGGATATATATTAGAAAAGATGCGCAACATGTTTAAAGTAGATGTTGATACTGCTGATCCAAAGATTGTATATCGTGAAACAATTCGTAGCAAAGGTGAAGCTCAAGGACGTCACAAGAAGCAATCAGGTGGTGCTGGTCAATTCGGTGATGTTTGGATTAGATTTGAACCATGTGATGAAGACTTTATTTTTGCTCAAGAAGTTGTTGGTGGAGCTGTTCCTAAAAACTACTTCCCAGCTGTTGAAAAAGGTTTAATGGAAACATTAGAACATGGCCCACTTGCTGGTTTCCCTGTAATTGGTGTTAAAGCTACTCTTTATGATGGCTCATACCATCCAGTTGACTCTAACGAATTATCATTCAAACTTGCCGCAAACTTAGCATTCAAGAATGCCGTTCCAAAGATTCGTCCAACTATTCTTGAACCAATTTATCAAGTAAATGTAATTGTTAAAGATGAATATGTTGGTGATATCATGGGTGATATGAATAAACGTCGTGGACGTGTATTAGGAATGGAACAAGGACATGGTGTTCAAGAAATAGTAGCAGAAGTTCCTGAAGCAGAAATTATTAAATATGCAACAGACCTAAAAGCTATGACTCAAGCATCTGGTCGTTTCACTCGTAAATTCTTACGTTATGAAGAAGTTCCTGAAATGTTAATTAAGAAAATCGTTGATGAATATACAAAAGAAACAAAATAATAAAAGGGGAGTAATCCCCTTTTACTTTATTGATAGGTGAAATATGAAATTAGAATATACAGTTACAACTGAAGAGAAGATGTTAAAAGAATTCATATTAGAAATGGGAATTTCTCAAAATCTTGCTAAAAAGATAAAACTATATGGGAAAATGTATATTAATGATATAGAAGCTAAAAATTATTATTTAGTTAAACCTAACGATAAAGTAACATTAATATATGATGAAAAACCTAATGAGATGATTAAATCAATTGCCCATAATTTAGATATTTTATATGAAGACGAACATTTAATGGTCATCAATAAGGAAAAAAATTTAGCATCTCAACCATCAAGACGTCATCAAGAAGATAATCTCATAAGCTATGTTAAAGAATATTTTGCTTCCAAAGGAATTAATAGCAATATACACTTAGTTAATCGCCTTGACTTTTCAACATCCGGACTTTTAATTATTGCTAAAGACGGTTACACTCATTATGAATTGACCAAAAACAATAATATAATTCGCAAATACTTAGCGATTGTTGAAGGATGTCTTTTACCACTTGATGGTAGAATTGAAATTGGAATTGCTCGTGAAGAAGCTCCAAGCATAAAACGATATGTCAGTGAAAAAGGAGTTAAAGCCATTACCAATTATAAAGTCATTAAACATTTTGAAAATGATACACTAGTTGAACTTAAACTTGAAACGGGAAGAACTCATCAAATAAGATTGACAATGTCTTATTTAAATCATCCCGTTAAAGGTGATAAACTATATGGCAATGGACTTGATGAGTTATATTTGCACAGCTATTATTTAAAATTTTATCATCCGTTTTTAAAAAAATGGCAAGAATTTAAAAACTACCTGATTGGCAATATTTAGAAAATTTGTCAATTTAATGATATTGAAAAAATATTATTAATTTGTTATAATTAAGTAAATAATAAAGAAGATGGAGCTACAAGTAATGAAAAAATATATTTCAATTTTAATGATTTTGTTTTGTGCCTTATTTATAGGCTGCACTAAAAACAATAAAATAACTATTACTGGAGAGGATACTGTAAAGGTTGGTTCAACTGTTACATGGAGTGTTAAATCACCAAATGCTAATGACACTTATAAATGGACTAGTAGCGATGAAAGCATTGCGCTTGTTGAAAGTGGAAACATAACAGGAATTAGTGAAGGCAAGGCTACTATAACTGTTTCTTTAGAAAACAATAGTTCCATTAAAGCCAGTAAAGATATTAATGTAGTTAGTAATGGTGAAGTAAATATAAGTGTATCAGAAAATAACATTACTTTAACAGTAGGTGAAAGCCAAAAAATTACAGTTACTCCTGATGTAGAAGTTATATGGACTAGTAATGATGAAAGTATTGCTATAGTTAATGATGGAATAATAACTGGAAAAAGCAAAGGAAAAACCACAATCACAGTTCAAACAGTTGATGGAACATCTATACAAACTATTACAGTAACTGTTAAGAATGTTGAAACAGGATACACTGTTAGTGATTTAATGGGTGATTTAATGTTAGTAAAAGAAGAATATCTAACATCATTAAGTGCTAATGTTTCCATTTCTTTTGTTGAAGAAAGCAATGAATCTAATAATAGATCTATTAAACTTATATACAATAAAAATGCAGATGGAAGTTATCGTGATTTAAAATATGAAATTGAAAGTAACATTGTTACAGCTTTATATATTAAAGATAATACTGTTTATGCACAGGATGGTGCTGCTAAATTCAAATATCCTTTATCATCAATTGATGAAAGTATTTTAATCGATTGTAGTATGGAAAATATTTTAGATGGCATTACTGACTTTTACAATGAAGCAAGCTTTTATGATTGTCTTGAAAAAGAAAAAGAAAATAATGATGAAATAGTTTATAATATTATTCTTAGTGAATATGAAGGAAATGTTTTAAATCTTGAACTTGTTGAAAAGGCAACACTAACAGTTAGATTTACTAATAAAAAGTTATCTTTTGTTGGTTTGAAATATTTATATGTAACTGGAGAAACAAAAAGTATTAATATAGAATATTTAGGAACAAGCACTCAAGAGATTGACTTTCCATCTGATCTTAATACTTATATAGAAAAAAATTAAAAAAATGTATAAATATATAATTGTGGCATAAAATAATAATGCTACAGTAGCTATTGACTTTGCAAGAGTGGTCATAAAATACAAACTTGTGATTTCCTCTTGACTATGAGGAAGAAATCTAAAGAGTCATATCACGATAGTGGTATTATGAAAAGGAATTTATCTCATAAGTTCCTTTTTTATTTTTTAAAATTATATAACATGAAATGTTGGAATTTTTGTTTTAGTAAAGTATAATAATTATGACTATGAAAATGCAAAAATTAATCAGTTTTTATGATGTGGAAAGAAGAAAAAGAAACGAAAGAAGTGGTTTTTCCGGAGGAATAAATAAGAGTAAAGAATTACCATTTATCATATTATGTATAGAAGAATATAAAGGAATGGCAGGCAAAGAAGTGATAGATTTGTTCAATAAATATTCGTATGTGAATATATTCAAGCTTTTTACGAAGCGTTGCACACTACAGGAACTAAGTATATCATTAAAGATATAGATTTATATATTAAATCTCGTCAAGCAGTGAAAAACTAAAATTTAATAGTTTGATAAATAAAAATCCCCTGTAAATCAAACAATTAAGGCATTGTCTTTTAAATTTGATATACAGGGTAAATTTTTTATTTATTTTTTTCAATTAAATTAACAATTTTAGTTTTAATGAAATCAATAGCAATATCATTATTGCTTTCTGAAGGAATGATTATATCAGCATATCTTTTTGATGGTTCAACAAATGTCAAATGCATTGGTCTAACGGTTGACAAATATTGATTAATAACTGAATCAATTGTTCTTCCCCGTTCTTTTGTATCCCTAGTTAACCTTCTAATGAAACGGATATCACTGGGTGTTTCTACAAATATTTTGATATCAAACAATTCTAAAAGTTCAGGAATAGCAAATATCATAATTCCTTCAACAATTATTACATTTGCAGGTTTTATTAAAACTTTTTCTTTACTACGATTATGATTTACAAAATCATAAGTAGGACGGTTAATACATTTTCCCATTTTCAAATCATTCAAATGTTCTATTAATAAATTAGAATCATATGAATCGGGATGATCAAAATTGATTTTTGCTCTTTCTTCAAGGCTTTTTTCATGACTTTCTTTATAATAATCATCAAGCTTTAAGACAACAACAGAGCCATAATCTTCGGTTAGTTCAGATACTTTTTTGGCTAAAGTGGTTTTACCAGAAGCACTACCACCAGCTATTCCAATTATTGTCGTTTTCATCTCTTAAATAAGTCCAAGAACAAAACCAATAATGATAACTACTACTAATACTAAATATATGGTTCTCCATAACTTTTTGCAACCTTTAGCAAAAGTCCAACCACTCCATAAAATAACAAATAGTAATGCTAATTCTTCAATTAATGAAAGGATTCCTGTATTAATTGAAAGTTTGAATAAATTATTAATGGCTGATATTATTCTTAATATCGCTACAATAATTATTGCCGCAAAAGATAGGAAACCTAAAACATTTTTAGAAACTCTAGCAGATGAATCATTTTTTGCCATAATAACCTCCTATAATTCCTTATAAATCATATCACAAAATTGCTAAAAAATAAACAAAAAAGTGAAAAAAGTGATATATGACAAATTTTTGAAAATTAATACTATATACCTTGAAAAAAATGGCTAAGTTTGATATAATAGTAAAAGTTAAGGTGGTGAAACTTTAGAATGTTTAAAAGATTCAGAGGTGGACTTTTTAGACCAGTAGAGATTCATAGATATGTAAATGATAAGGGAATTTTTACAGCTTTGTACTTTTTCTTTTTAGTATTTATAATGATAATTCCTCAAATAATATACACATTTACAACTCCTGTAGTGTCTTATGAAGATACTAATATGGTTCGTGAAGTTTTCTTTAATAGTAATGAACCTATACCTTTTACAATTTCTAATGGACTTTTATTAAATGATAATAATGATGATGAAATAATATACAATATTCCTGTTAGTAGTAGCGTTTTAGTTAGTATTAAGAGTAATAATGATAGTGTTAGATATCGTGAATTTCCTGTAGTTGTTGAACTATCTAAAAGCGGTGTTTTTTTATACCAATATGGATTTAGACAATTTTTATTTAGTTATAGTGATTATAGTGAATTAAATGGTATGAAATTAAACTTAGCGTGCGAAAATAATGATCATTTTTGGAATGTGGCTTTTGGTATTATTCGTACAGAGGCTAAAAAAATAGCACCAGTATTTAGAACAATAGATATAGTTTTATCAATTATTGTTAATGGTGTTTATATTTGTTTGTTTAGTTTTATTTTGACTTTATTTAATCGCAGTGGAAATCGAAAAAATGTAAAATTTAGTAAATTCTGGCAAATGGTAATATATCTAATGACTCCATATGCTGTTGGTAGTATTTTGGCTGATGTCTTTGGACTAGCTTTAATTTATTATGTCGGTTTGATTTGGAGTATGGTTAATGTAATAAGATTTTCCCAATTTATTGGTCTTAGAGGTGATATTAATGAGCTATAATCATATAGAAATTGAAAAAAAATGGCAAAAATATTGGCAAGAAAATGATACTTTTCATGCTCAAAATAGTAGTGAAAAACCTAAATATTATGCCTTAGATATGTTTCCATATCCTAGTGGAGCTGGTCTACATGTTGGACATCCTGAAGGATATACAGCTACTGATATTGTTTCTAGAATGAAAAGAATGCAAGGATATAATGTTTTACATCCTATGGGATGGGATGCCTTTGGTCTTCCCGCTGAACAATATGCTTTGCAAACTGGAAAGTCTCCTAAAGAATTTACCGAAAAGAATATTGAAACTTTTAAAAATCAATTGCATAATTTAGGATTATCATATGATTGGGACCGTGAAATTGCCACATGTGATCCTAAGTATTACAAGTGGACACAATGGATTTTTACAAAGTTATATGAAAAAGGTTTAGCCGAAGTTCGCAATATCGAAGTTAATTGGTGTGATGAATTAGGCACTGTTTTAGCTAACGAAGAAGTTTTAAATGTTGATGGTAAAATGGTTAGTGAAAGAGGAAATTATCCAGTAGTAAAAAAGCCTATGAAACAATGGGTTTTAAAGATTACTCATTATGCTGAAGAACTTTTGAAGGATTTAGATTTGCTTGATTGGCCTGAATCTGTTAAAGATATGCAACGCAATTGGATTGGTAAAAGTGAAGGAGCTTTAGTTGATTTTAAGATTAAAGGTAGAGATGAAAAATTCACTGTTTTTACTACTCGTTGTGATACTTTATTTGGAGCAACTTATTGTGTTTTAGCTCCTGAACATCAACTTGTTCAAAAGATTATGGGGGAAAAGGAAAAAGAAGATGTATTAAAATATATCGACTATGCTAAAAGCAAATCAGATTTGGATCGTACAGATTTAAACAAAGATAAAACTGGTGTATTTATTGGTTCATATGCAATTAATCCTATTAATGGAAAAGAGATTCCTATTTGGATAAGCGATTATGTATTAGCAAGTTATGGAACTGGTGCCATTATGGCTGTTCCCGCTCATGATGATCGTGACTATGAGTTTGCTAAAAAGTTTAATATAGAAATTATTCCCGTTATTGATGGTGATATTAGTGAAAGTGCTTATACTGGTGATGGACTTCATATTAATTCGGGATTCTTAAATGGCTTAGGTAAAAAAGATGCCATCGATAAAATGCTTGAATATCTTGAAAAAGAAGGTCTTGGTCATAAGAGTATCAATTATAAATTGCGTGATTGGGTCTTTTCTCGTCAAAGATATTGGGGCGAACCTTTCCCAGTTATTTTCTGGGAAGATGGTAAAGTTACTGTTTTAGGATTAGATGATTTACCATTAGAGCTTCCTCAAATGGAAAAAATAACTTTAAGCCATACCGGAGAATCTCCACTAGCTAATGCTAAAGATTGGTTAGAAGTTGTTCGAAGTGATGGTGTTAAAGGACGTCGAGAGACAAATACTATGCCTCAATGGGCTGGTAGTTGTTGGTATTACATTGCTTATATTTTAAAAGAAGGTAACGACTATTTACCTTTAAATGATAAGAAAGTTCAAGATATTGTAAATTATTGGTTGCCTGTTGATTTATACATTGGTGGAGCAGAGCACGCAGTACTACATTTATTATACTCCAGATTTTGGCATAAAGTTTTATATGATTGTGGAATAGTAAAATGTAAGGAACCATATCAAAAACTATTCAATCAAGGAATTATTCTTGGTGAAGATGGTGAAAAAATGAGTAAGTCACGTGGTAATGTTATTAATCCTGATGATGTTGTTAGAGATTATGGCGCTGATACTTTGAGAATGTATGAGATGTTCATGGGACCACTTGAAGCCATGAAACCTTGGTCAGCAAGCGGTATCGAAGGACCTCATCGTTTCCTTGAAAGAATCTATCGTTTTTATACTGAAGTTGTTGAAGTGGTTGATAGCAACCCTAATCTTGATAAGATATTCCACCAAACAGTTAAGAAAGTTACAGAATGTTATGAAAACCTTCGTTTCAATACAGCAATAAGTCAAATGATGATTTTTATTAATGAATGTTATAAAGATCATAAAGTGCCTAAAGCTTATTTAGAAGATTTCTTAAGATTATTAAATCCTATTGCCCCTCATATTACTGAAGAATTATATGAAGGATTGGGACACAATGAAACAATTGCTTATAGCAAGTGGCCAACTTTTGATGATGCTAAAACAAAAGAGGAATTAATAACTGTTGTTATTCAAGTCAATGGAAAAATTAGAGACAAATTAGATGTTGATAGTGAAATTACTAAAGAAGAGCTTGAAAAACTTGCCATGAATAGTAGCAAAGTTATGAGTTTTATAAATGGTGCTCCTATTAAAAAAGTTATTGTAATTCCTAAAAAATTAGTTAATATCGTAATTTAAGAGAAGTTTATAGCTTCTCTTTTTTTTGTGACATGCATATATAAAAGTGTCATGACAAAAGAATTTTTTAAAAACAAAAAAAATGATATAATAATAAAAAAAGAGAGGTCATACTTAATGAAGAAAATAATCGTTATATTATTGGGAATGTTTGTTTTGCTTTTTGGAATAAAAATAGGGGCGGAAGAAGTAAGAATCCCTGTCTATGGTACTGATGATTATTTACAGTATTATCAAAGTACAGAATATGTTACGATACCAACTGAATATACAAAACCTGAAAAAGAATTTAGAGCTGCTTGGGTAAGTTCATATGCTGGTGATATTGGTCCTTACACAAATGAAGCAAATTTCAAAAAAGAAATGAATCAAATGCTTGATATTTTACAATATTATAATTTTAATGCGGTTATATACCATGTTCGAACTCATAATAATGCTATGTATAAATCAAGTCTAAATCCTCGGGGTTCATATTGGACATCAGTTAATTTTAATGTGTTTGATCCCCTTGAATGGTTAATAGATGAATGCCATCGCCGTGGAATTGAGTTTCATGCTTGGATGAATCCTTATAGAGTAAGTGTAAATGGACTAAATTATTGTGCAGAAAAATATCCAAGTGTAAACCCAGCTAGTAATCCTGATAATTTAATTAGTGGAAGATTGGATAATAACTCTGTTGTTATCTTAGATCCAAGCAAAGAAGCTGTTAAATCTTTTTTAGTAAGTACTTGTATGGAATTGATTAGAAATTATGATGTTGATGCAATTCATTTTGATGATTATTTTTATATTCAAGATGCTCAAGATGATAAGAGCTATCAAGAAAACAATCCTCAAGGGTTACCTAAGGATGAATGGCGAAGAAATAATATTGATGATTTTATTCATCGTTTAAGTAATCAAATTAAAAACTATAACAACCAAAACAACAAAAGCGTTCAATTAGGTATTTCTCCAAGTCCTGTTTGGAAAGATGGTAATGGTGTTGTTACTTATGATGAAAATGGAAATGCCATAACAAATGGTTCTCATACAGCTAATGCTGGTGGACATTATGGTGATCATTTATATTGTGATACTTTAAAGTGGATCAACAATGAATGGATCGATTATATTATTCCTCAAGTTTATCATGATTTTAAAACACCTGCTGGATTCGCTGAAAGAGTTGATTGGTGGGATGCAGTTGTAAAATATAAAAAAGTAAATCTTTATATTGGTATTGGTTTATATGGACCTGGTACAACATGGGATGATCCTAATGAATTACAAAATCAATTGTTATATATGAATAAACATGAAAATGTTAAAGGCTTTTCTATATATAGTTTTAGTACTTTAAAAAGTGCTTATAATAAGAGTAAAGCTTTAAAAGCAACACAAGTAGAAAAAGCATATAACATGTCTTGGAACCAAAAAACTTTACCAACTGTTTTACAAAGATATGATAAATATACCGCTATTTCTAAAGTTGATGATTTAAAAATCGCTAAAACTGAGGAAGGTTATCAATTATCTTTCGTTAGTCAAGATGATGCAAGATTTTATGTTGTATATAAAAATGAAGGTGGAAAACAAGAACAGCTTAAAATTACTTCTGGAAATAAATTAAATGGAAGAACTTATATTGATGATGTATGTAGTGAAGGTGAGTATCAATATACTATAGTACCACTATCATATAGCAATATCGAAGGTGAACCACTTTCCATTTTCACAAATTCTTTATCAATAAAAGTTGATTTTGTTGATGAAGAAGGTAATTTACTTGAAACAAAATATGCTGTTGATGGAAAAGTTGAAGCTCCTAACATTGATGTTCCTAAAGGATTCCGTGTTGAATATTCTCATTCTTTAGATAATATTAATGAAAGTATGGAAATTGTTGTTAGAATTGTAGCTAGCAAAAGAGATGTTACTTTTGAATATTTAGATAGCAATGGTCAAACAACAACGACAACACAAGAAGTCGATGGTGATATTGTTTTCCCAGAAGTTCCAGAAGTTCCGGGTAAAAAATTCCTTGAATTTGAAAGGGTTGATGACAACTATTATCGAGCTAAATATGAACAAGTAGTTTGTCATGTTGAATTCCTTGATAAAGATGGAAATACTATTAAGTCATTAGACGTTAACTATGGTGATAGTATTACTGATTTACCTAAATTAGAAGATTATGATATTTATCAATTTGTTGGTTGGGATTTTAAAAATCCAATTACTAGTGATATGAAAATTAAACCAATTTTTGAACCAATTAAATTTACAGTTGTATTTAAAAATAATTTAGGAGATACTTTAAAAACTGTTGAAGTAGAGTATGGAAAAACTCTAGAAATGATTGAAGTAGAAAAAATCAAAGGATACAAATTTGTTGGTTTCTTCTTGAATGGCGAAGAAATTAAAGGAGAAATTGTTGTTACAAGTGATTTAACAATCACGGTACAAATGGAACCAACTAAAGGATGCAATTCTGGTAATATTTTAGGTTGGTATACTTTAGTTGCTTGTTTAGGTTTAGTTTTCTTAATCAGAAAAAGAAAAAATAATTAATATTTGTTTATAAAAGATCTTGGTTATTATCAAGGTCTTTTTACATTGATTTGAAAAAAATGGTCGTTGATATCTTTTTAAAATTAATATATAATATAAATTGTATAAAAGGAGGACAAAATGGATAATAGAATTTATTTATGTATTGACTTGAAATCATTTTATGCCTCTGTTGAATGTGTGGAAAGAGGATTAGATCCTCTAACAACTAATTTGGTGGTGGCAGATGGAGCAAGAACCGAAAAGACTATTTGCTTAGCTGTTACACCTTCTTTAAAGTCTTTAGGTTTTTCTAGTCGAGCTAGATTATTTGAAGTTATTCAAAAGACTAAAGAAATTAATAATAACAAAATGAAAAAATATGGGAAACTAATTGGGAAGTCATATAATATAGAAGAACTCAAAAAACATCCCCAAATGGAGTTGGATTATATCGTAGCCCCTCCTCAAATGGCTCATTATATTTCTATTAGTTCTAAGATATATGAAATATATTTGCAATTTGTTTCTAGTGAAGATATTCATGTTTATTCAATCGATGAAGTTTTTATCGATGTGACTAATTATTTAAATAGTTATAAAATGACTGCATATGAATTAGCTTATAAAATCATCCGTGCTGTTTTAAAAGAAACTCATATAACAGCTACTGCTGGTATTGGACCTAATATGTATCTAGCCAAAGTTGCTATGGATATTATGGCTAAAAAAATTGAAGCTGATACTGATGGAGTAAGAATTGCCCAAATTGATGAAAAAAGTTATCGAGAAAATCTTTGGCTTCATCAACCATTAACTGATTTTTGGCGTATTGGTAGAGGTTATATAAAAAAACTTGAAGCAAACGGAATGCATACAATGGGAGATATTGCTTTATGTTCTTTAAAAAATGAAGATTTATTGTATAAACTTTTTGGAGTTAATGCTGAACTTTTGATAGATCATGCCTGGGGATATGAGTCTTGTACTATTGCTGATATAAAATCATACAAACCTCAAGGAAAGTCTTTGGGCTCTGGACAAGTTTTACATGCTCCGTATGATTTTGATAAAACGAGATTGATTGTTAAAGAAATGGTAGATGCTTTGGCATTGGATTTGGTCGATAATGGATTAGTAACCAAACAATTAGTTATAACAATTGGATATGATATAGAAAACATAACTAATAGTAAAATAAAATATAATGGAGATGTTACTACAGATTATTTGGGACGAACAATTCCTAAACATGCTCATGGAACTGTTAATTTAAAAAGATATACATCTTCATCAAAACTATTAACACAAGCCGTTTTAGAAAAATATGATCAAATAGTTGATAGAAATCTATTGATCAGAAGAATTAATATCGCTTCAACAAACCTAAGAAATGAAAATGTTAAAATCAATGAATATGAACAATTAGATTTATTTAACGATAATAGTAATGATAAACTTAATAATGAACTAGAAAAGGAGAAAAAAACTCAGCAAGTTATTTTAGATATTAAAAAGAAATTTGGTAAGAATGCTATAATTAAAGGAATGAGTTTAGAAGAGGGGGCAACAATGAAAGATCGCAATAAACAAATAGGAGGACATAAAGCATAGTATGGAAAAATATAAAGATATCATAAACTTACCATATGAAAAATCTAAAAATCATTCTCATATGTCCTTATCTGATCGTGCAGCACAGTTTTTGCCGTTTTCAGCCTTAACAGGTTATGAAAAATCAATTCAAGAAGTTAGTCGTTTAACATCTGATTTTAAAGAAATAAGTCAAGAAGAAAAAGATATTATTAGTGCTAAACTTAATTATATTGATAAAAATAAAATAACTGATCAATTTGAAATAACATATTTTATTAAAGACAAAAAGAAAAAAGGTGGGACATATCAAGTTATTAAATCATCAATAAAAAGAATAGTTGATACTGAAGGTAAAATAATCCTAGATAGTAAAAAGGAAATAGCTATCAATAATATTATTGATATAAGCGGTGGGATTATAGATAGATTGTTTAGTAATTTTGAACCAATTGAATAATAAAAAAAATAAGACGAGGTTTCAATAATCTCGTCTTTTTTAATTCATATATTAATTAATTTGGTTCATAGATTATATG
>CANQJU010000013.1 GCA_947624315.1 uncultured Bacilli bacterium
TATACATCATGATACGGACCTTTTGCTCCATAGTTAGCCGCAATGCCACCATTTAAAGAATTCAATTGAATTCCTAGGCAACGAATTTTACAATCAGGAAATTGCTCATGAATACGATTAATAAACTTAGGAGCATATTCTTCTTGCATAGGGAAATTGTCATTATATGGAATATAAAGACCATTCCAGCTTAACAAGATATAAACATAATCAGGATATGGGAAATGGTTTTTATGGCAATAATTGATAAAATCAATGTCATCAATTTTTTCATTCCAGAAAGGATTACCTCCTTCATAAAATGATTCTTCAACAATGATTTTTTCTTGATTTGTAGCATTTTCTAAATGCACAAATTCCGCTTCTATCTTAGGGGAAATTTCCTCATTTCCTTCCCCTCTTTTGAACTTTAATCTTCCCTCTTCGATTGTTTCTAAGATCCATTTGCGGTTGCCATTTAGCCAAACGCTATGTTGATCTTCTTGGGTTTTATTGTGCTTAGCTTTAATCCAAACAGCGGAAGTTTTGCTTGGATATGAGCTTGAGCAAAATGTTTTCCATTGCCAACTGCCATATCCCTCATGTCCAATTTCTGTATCTTCAACTTTTTTCTTAACTGTTCCCATTAAATATAAGCTATCAGTAAAACCTAATCCTTCGGGTTTACCTCCCTTTAAAGCAAAGCGACGAAAGCCTTCAGCACTCCAATATCCCGCACAAGTCAAACTGTCACCAATGCATAACACATTAGCCTTTTTACTAGGAGCTTTAGGCATAACAACAACTAAAGTTGATTCATCTTCTTCAATTAATTCTCCTAAATTATCAAATAATTTGATAGTTAATTTGTATTCCCCAACATCTCCTTCAGTAGGGGTAAAAGTAAAGTAACGAGGATATGGATTACCTTTCTCACATTCAATTTTAATATAATATTGATAAGGATTAAACGCTCTGATTATTCCTCGATAAAACAACTCAAAGCGATCATTAACAACTAAACGATATTTTTTTGGTAAAAAGATTATTTTTTTCATAATTAACTCCAATTAATACTTTACCATATTTTATCATATTTTAACAAATATGTCACGTTAAAAAGCATGTTGAAAATATCAATAATGATATTTTAATTTATTTGATTAAATAACAAAATATGGGAAATAATAAAATATAATTATTAGAGGAATAAATATGAATATTGCTTTTTTTGATACCAAAACATATGATATTGATTCATTTAAAAAGTTTATAAGTGATGATATCAATATCAAATTTTATGAAACCAAATTAAATATCGATACTGTAAATCTTGTTAAAGGATTTGAGGCAATTTGTATTTTTGTTAATGATGAAGTAAATAAAGAAGTCATTGATAAACTATACGAATACAATGTTAAAGTCATCGCCTTAAGATGCTCAGGATATAACAATGTCGATTTAAAATATGCTTTTAAGAAAATTCACGTTTTCCATGTTCCCTCTTATTCTCCTTATGCTATAAGTGAACATGCAATTGCTATGCTTCTTACTTTAGTTCGTCACATTCACAAAGCTTATTTAAGAATAAAAGATTTTAATTTTAGCTTAAACAATTTAACCGGTTTTACTTTGCATGGAAAAACTATGGGAGTAATCGGTACGGGAAAAATCGGCAAAGCTTTTATCAATATTGTTAAGGGAATGGGAATGAAAGTTATTGCCTATGATAAATATCCCGATTACAATTCTAATATTAATTATGTTTCACTAGAAAAATTATTAGAAGAAAGCAATATTATTTCTCTTCATTGTCCTTTGACTAAGGAAACATATCACATGATTAATAAAGATGCCTTAGAAAAATGTCAAAAAGGAGTAATTATAATTAATACTTCTCGAGGAGCTTTAATTGATACGGAAAGTTTACTTGAGGGAATTAAAGAAAGAAAAATAGGAGGAGCATGTTTAGATGTCTATGAAGAGGAATCTGACATCTTTTTTACCGATAACTCAGAGCACATCATGGATGATGAAATCTTAGCGCGCCTAATATCGATGCCCAATGTTTTAATCACTTCCCACCAAGCTTTTCTAACAACTGAAGCTTTAGAAAGCATTGCTCAAACAACTATTAATAATTTAATTTCCTTTTTCAAATTTCAAAAATGTGAAAATGAATTATGTTATGACTGTGGGAAAAGAGAGGAATGTCAAAGAAAAAGAGAAAACAAATGCTTTTAAAAAAGTGCTGATAAACAGCACTTAAATTCTTTTGTATTTCTTTAATACAGCAATTTTAATTTTTTGCGTTTCTTCACTTAAACTTTTTAAGGAGCGATTGTTTTCTAATAATTGTTGAGATTGTTTTTGATATTCTTTACTATTAATAAAATCCTTACTATACAAAAATGTAGTAAATACCTTATGACATAAAAGATTCCTTTGATAAGTTATTCTTTTTAATAACCTATAGTCATTATGAGAAAAATATGGATTATTATCACTATTATCCAATTGCTCTAATTCAACAATTGTTTGTCCTAGTGACCACTTCTCCTTCTCAATATTATCTAAATTTTCATATATATCTCCTTGACGCATCCCCGCATATATCAATTTAATATCATGTTCAATCATTTGACACAACATTATTGTATCACCAACCATCAACTTAAAATCCTTAAAATCCATCAAAATCACCATAACAATTATACTCTAAATTTTATAAAATATCAATTGTTATAGTATTGAGCTTGAGCAGTCCATAACTCATGATATTTACCATTTTCATCATCTAATAACTCATTATGATTTCCCCTTTGAATAATCTTTCCATCATGGAAAACAACAATATCTTGACAAAAACGGCAAGAAGATAAACGATGGCTAATATAAATGGCCGTTTTATCACCAACAATCTCTTTGAACTTGCTATATATTTCTTCTTCAGCAAGAGGATCTAAGGCAGCAGTCGGTTCATCCAAAATAATAAAGGCAGTTTTTTTATATAAAGCTCTAGCAATAGCAATCTTTTGGGCTTCACCCCCAGAAACATTAATTCCTTTTTCGGAAATATCTTTATATAAATATGTATCAAGACCATTTTCAAAAGTATCCAAACGGTTTTTAAAACCAGCTTTTGTTAAGGAATCGATGACTAAATCATGATCATAATTAATGGCTGTTGAAACATTTTCTCCCAATTGAAAACTTAAAAGTTTAAAATCTTGGAAAACAACAGAGAACAAATCCATATATTGATGATAATCATATTTTTTAATATTTACTCCATTTAAAAGAATCTCTCCATCAGTAGGATCATATAAGCGACACAACAACTTAATAAATGTTGTTTTGCCACTTCCATTCTCCCCAACAATTGCCATTTTTTCAAAGGGATTAAATTTTAAATTAATATCTTTTAAAACATAATTATCGCTATGAGGATATTTAAAGGAAACATTCTTAAATTCGATTTCATAGTTAATTCCTTTTTCAATATTCAAATCACCTTGTTCCATTTCATTAGGCATATCTAATAAATCAAAAACAAGTTTTAAGAAAGGGGCATTATTGCGCATTGCTCCAACATACAAAATCAAAGATGATAAATTATTGGATAAACGAGAAATTGAAGCAATGTATTGAGTTACTAAACCAATACCAAAGGCTCCACCATAACACTTCAAGCATACAAACATATAAATGAAAAGTTGTAAAAGCGAAGATATTGCACTAGACAAAATGTACAACCATCCAATTACCATTCTACTATAACGAGCAAAATATCCTTTTGAACAAAAAGCTCCATATTTATCAGTATTATACTTCTCACAAATCTTATTTTGTTCATATATTCTTACATCCATGGCTTCTTTTTTTCTGGCTCCTAAATAGCCAAAGAAACCAAACAAACGATTGCCAGCATTATGTTCCTCACTTATCAAAGCATAATAACTATCAGCCTTATTAATAATCATTGGAGAAAGAATTGTTGTTAAAAGCATTATAAAAATAATTATAGCAATAAAAATAGGACTATTTAAATAAGTCAACCATCCTTTACCTTCAGGAACCATATTAGTAAATAAGGTAATTGTTAAAGTAATACCACAAAATAATGATAATATTGATTCGATTAATCTTTCATATGTTCCAATAACTTGATATAGTCCCCATCCACCACCATTACTATTTTGATGGATTGTGGAGATTAATTGATGAGTATCTGAATCATCAATTTTAATAAAATCCATATTCAATAATTTCTTAGTGAAAATGGCTTGAACCTTTGTATACATTCCACTACAGACACTATCTCTCCATCTAGCTAAAATATAAGTAACTAAAGAAATTATTGTAATTGAAGATAAGGCAACAATTGCCAAATATATTAATCTATCTTTATCACGATTAGTTGCTATTTCATTAATCAAAGCAGCTGAACAATATATCTCTACATATGGAGTTAAAGCTACCCAAATCACATAAATAATTCGGGAAATAATCATTTGAGGATATTCATGAAAAAGAAGTTTAAAAGCTTTATTATTTACCTTTATAGATTCTCTTAAAGAAAGCAATTTACTCTTGTCCATTTTCATTCACCTCCTCTTTATAATATCTACTTTGAACTTCAAACAACTCATAATAAGTTCCCTTTAAGGCTAACAATTCATCATGAGTTCCTTCTTCTTTTATATCTCCATTTTCAATCAAAATAATGCGATTGCAAAATCTTGTTGAAGCGAGTCTATGGGAAATATATATAGAAGATTTATTCAAAGTCATTTCATTATATTTTTGATAAAGATTAGCTTCAGCTATAGGATCTAAAGCAGCAGTTGGTTCATCAAGGACTAAAATAGGAGCATCTTTGTATAAAGCTCGCGCTAACATTAGCCTTTGAGTTTCTCCACCTGATAACAAAACACCATCTTCATATACCACACGATTTAATTTTTCCTCATATTTATTAGGCAGTGATTCAATCTTTTCTTCTAATTCAGCCTCACGTATACATTTTTTAACCTTTTCATAGTCAATATCATCTTCACTTTGACTAACATTAGTATTAATAGTGCCAGCTAACAAGGAAAAATCCTGGAACACTGCGGAAAACAACTTGTAATAATCACGACGATTGTAATCGCGAATATCCTTACCATTCAATAAAACTCTTCCTTCAGTGGGATCATAAAAACCACACAACAATTTAACAATAGTTGTTTTTCCAGCTCCATTTAAACCAACAATTGCTAACTTTTCATGAGGATGAAAAGTTAAATTAATATTTTTTAAAATGTATTTGTCACTTTTCGGATATTTAAAAGAAACATTTTCTAGCTTTAATTCAAATTTATCATTGTTATCAAAAACTAATTTTTCACCTTCATCAAATTTAAATACCTCGGGATATTCTAAAAAATCCCTTACAATAGAAATATCTAAACTTTGAGTATACAATGTACTAAGATCATTTAAAATACCAATAATCCACGTACTAAAACCACCTACAGCTGAAAAATATAATAAAAACTCTGAGGCGCTCAAACCTTTATTAATAACTTGATAAATCAAATAGGCATAAGCAATTCCATTTCGCAAAAATGTTAAAATAACATTAACTAAATTGCCCCAAAAAAGAGATCTATTATATTTATTATGAAAATTATTGAACAAACTCATCATTTTTTTCAACAATTCCATTAGCCATGGTTTCATGTTAAAAATACGAATATCTTTAGCAGTAGCAAAATTATCACTTGAATCATTAATATACCAAATGGCTTTTTGACTTTCAGCAATCTCATCTTTATGCTTATAATAATAGTTAGCACATTTTCTATTAACTAAATATCCAATAATTGAGGTAAGTAAAATAACACCAACCATCCAAGCTTCTAAAGTAAACAAAAGGATCAAATAAATTATTAATCCAATGACATTGGCTAACAAACTAGTCAAAGTTTTCCAAATGGCTTCTGTTGCTTCAAGTAGCACTAGATGCTTTATTGTATAAATTCATAAATTCATTATCATCTAAATTACAATATGAAGTAGTTGCTCCTTTGCGATTAATCAAATTAACAATTGATGAACGCACAGTAACTTTTCCATATAGCTCATTGCAATCAATATAAGAATTTATAGCATTAACGATTAAAGAGGCTAATGAAAAGCCTAAAATAACAAAAAGCACATCCTTTAATGGACGACTATTTTCAATAAAGCTAAGGATTGTAGGAGAAATAAACATGCCGATTAAACTTTGTAATACTAAGATTAATGCGGAAATAATTCCCATAAATATGACTTTTTTCTCTTTTTCTTTCCAAGCTAAAGAAATCATAAAACAAGAATTTTGAAACATGTTATACTTTGGTTTATTTTTTTCTTTCATGTCTTCTACCTCTATTTATCGAAAATTATATCATAAATAGACAGTAAACACAACATAAAAAAACAAAACAAAAAGATGACATAGGTCATCTCAATTAATGTGTGTTAGAAGATAATTTATATCTCTTTCGATTAAACATTTACAACCTTTATCATATATACTACAATTAAGTTCTTTTATTTTCTTACAAATAACATCACTTAAATCACTTTTATATAATAAAATTATATTTAATGATTGCAAACATTTCCTCAAAACCTTCCAATCCAAATTATCTAATTTATCTAAAAGTTTATCAATGATTTTATTAATCTTATTTTCACTATCCCATTTTGCTTGTTTGCAAATCAAATTATAACCTCTTAACCAAATATAGGTTTCATCACTCATCAACATTTTTTCCAATTCATCAAAATAAAAATACAAATTACCAATAGCATCAGACATCTTCTCTAATTTCAAAATATCTTGATGAGCTTCAAGTGTGTCTTCAGCATATAATACTTTCAAAAGTTCTTCTTTTTTCATAACTATTATTTTAGGAAATCACACTTCCTATATCCTTTCTACTAATATAACAAATAACAACAATTTTTTTCTAAAAAAATTAGCACTTAAAAAAGTGCTAATTGTTGTTTTTTAAATTAACTCAAGATAAAATCTAAATCCTCTTTTGATAGTTTGGTAATTGATGAATCATCATTAGAGATTAGCTTATCAATCAAATCCTTTTTGATGTTTTGTAATTGAATTACTCTTTGTTCAATTGTATCTCGACAAATCAATTTAATAACTTCGACATTCTTAGTTTGACCAATTCGATGTGATCTATCAGTTGCTTGATTTTCAGCAGCCACATTCCACCATGGGTCAAGATGAATAATTGTATCAGCGCCAGTTAAATTTAATCCTGTTCCTCCAGCCTTTAAAGATATCAAAAATACTTTTATATTATCATCACTATTAAAGTTATTAGCCATATCAAAGCGATCTTCCGCTTTGGTATCTCCTGTTAATTTAAAATATGTTATATCTTTATCCTTTAGTTTCTCTTCAACAATATTTAAGGCTGAAACAAATTGAGAAAAAATTAAGATTTTATGACCACCATTAATATATTCATCAACTAATTCCATCAATAATTCTATTTTACCACTTGAACCATTATAGTCTTCAACAAACATACCAGGATCAACACAAATTTGACGTAATCTTGTTATTGCTGATAAAATGGCAATTATGGCTTCATGTTTAATCATAGCATCTCTAACTTTTAAAACATAAGCATCATATATTTTGCTTTGCTCAGTAGTCATTTCACAAGTCAAAATGCGTTCATATTTGCTTGGTAAATCTAGTAAAACCTCTTGTTTTGTTCTTCGCAAAATAAAAGGTGCAATCTTTATAGCCAAAACTTGTAAATATTCTTGATTATTAGCTCTTTCTCTAAAAAGAGAAAGTTCAGGCAAATAATCAGGCATAATATAATCAAACAATGACCATAAATCATAAATATTATTTTCAATTGGTGTTCCTGTCAATGCAAATTTATGGATAGCTTTTATTTCCTTAACTGATTTAGTCTTTTTAGCATTGATGTTTTTAATATACTGACCTTCATCAATAATCATATAATTAAACTTATAGTTTTGTAAAGTATCATCATTGCGCAACATATCATATGAAATAATATATATAACCTTTTCTGTTGGCAAAATATTATTTATAATCTTCTTCCTTTCACTTTGAGATCCATAAATCTCTATAACTTTAGTATCAGGAGAAAACTTTTCAAATTCACTATGCCAGTTAAATATTAAACTTTTAGGACAAATAATAATTGAGGGCATCAAAGTATCATCACTTTGTAACAAAGTAATAATTTCTAATGTCTTACCAAGTCCCATATCATCAGCTAAAATACCACCGAGATTATAATTTGATAATATCTTTAACCATTTAAAACCATCAATTTGATATGGTCTTAAAGTGGCATTAACCTTAGGTATATCAAATTCTAATGTTTTAAAGTTAGCGATATCATAAATAATCTTTTCAACATGTTCATCAATAGTAATATTAGAATCATAATTTTGTAATTTAAATGATTGATATAGAGGTTTCTCACATTCTCTTGATAGATTTTTAGCATCTAATTTAAGATCTTCAACAAATCTTTCAAAGTTAATAGCATCTTGACTATTTAAATCTAAAATAGTATCTTCATTTAAAATAAAATACCTTTGCTTATGTCTTATTGCTCTTAATATTTGATACAATTCATCATCATTGTATTGCGATTTTTCTAAAACAAATCCTAAAAGATTATTATGATATTTTACTCTTATTTGTGGAGCTGAAAATGACATAACTTGTTTACTAGCAATGTTTTCTGATAAATAAACTTTACATATTTTTTTCAAAAAAGAAAAATCCATTACAAAAAAGTAATATACATTATCTCTATCTCTTATTATGTTATCAACAAACCCCAAATCAATAAGATAATTTTGATATTGACTATATTTATATTTATCAAAATAATTATCTAACTTGTCAGGTGTAATTTCTTCATCATTCTTAAATAGTTTTGTTTTTAAAGTAATACATGAATCAACGTAATCAAAATATGCTTCAATATTAACCAAATTTCCATTAAAGTTTTTTTCAATTGTTTCATCAACAGTAATAATATCTTGATAATGATAAAAAACATTTTCTCTAAATTGTTTTAGATTAGGTTTTAAATCAAAATCTTCATATCTATGAGCAAATAAAATTACCTCCATATGATTAATATCACAATTGATAAGATTGATTGTTAAACTTTTCATATCAAAAAGAAATAATTCTTTTGTTGAAGGAATTAAAAGACTATCCTTTGGCAAATTAGTACGCATAATATAATTATTATCAATTTTTATCTCAACATCTATTTTATTCAACTTAACAAAGTAAAGTTTATTATTCAAATAAACATGTCTTCCCTTTAAACTATTTAAAATTAAGCCTAAACTTTTTTTACTTAGAAAAGCTTCTTTATCATATGTATTTCTAAACAATTGCGTAACTAATAGCAAAGTATCTCTATCTTCCGGCTTAAAATTATTAATTGAATGCATGAATAATAATTGTTTACCATAAGCAACAGTTTCATCATTATCGACACTATTAGAAAAATGCGCAAGGCTTTTAACTGTATAAAATTTATCAATTCCAACTTTTATAGATAAATATATCAAACTTTCTCTAATAATAAAATAATATTCTACACCTACTAATTTGTTTTCCGCTAAATGTCCTAATTCATTATGAGTTGCTTCATTAGAAATACCTAAAATATCGTTATTAAATCTTTTTGTTTTATCTCTTTGACATTTAATTCGATACTTACGCTCTTCTTCAATAAACATTTTATTGTATTCTTCAGCTTTTTCAGTTTTAATGTATTCAATTAAATCATCATCTTTTAATAAGTTATCAAAATAATTATCAACAACTATTTTTTTGATAGTATTCTTTTTCAAATTATTGGTTTCAATGACATACATCGCCACTACATCTTTATTTTTTCCATTATTAGAATCTTTATATACTAGATAATAATGGGATTCAATGGCATTTTCATTGAATCTAATAAAAAACTTAGGCTCAAAATACTTAAATAAAACCTTTTGTTCTTCTTTACTAATCATAATCATTACCTACATTATATGAGTTTCAGAAAAATTATGAAATCCTTTTTCATTAATTCCAGACTTTAAAAATACTTCTAAATATTTTGTATCTTTTAAATAAGGCATAACTTTTTCTATTAACTTCATTTCTGTTTTATTTTTTGTTGCTTCTTTTTTAACAACTATCATATCAACAATTAATTGAGGATTGACTTTTACAATTTCCTCAAAATATTTATTAATATTGTTTATTTTAATGTTTTCACTCATAAACCTATAATATTTTATTGTTTTTAATGCATCAAAAGTTTCACTAAAATTATCAGGAATATGAGAAATATATCCATTTTCTATTAAAAACAATTTGTTTTCTTCTGATGTGAATTTGAAAAGTAATTCATGATATACATTTATATAATAGTAGCTTTTATTGGAAGAACTATCATTATCATTTATTTTCCAATATAACTCAATTTCTTTAGCATTTTTAATAATTTCAATAAGTATTAAATTAGCTAATATATTATATGATGGGGTTAATAGATGCATCGTGTAATTTTCAACAAAGCATGATTTTATCCATTCATAAGCTTTATCATCTTTAAGAAATTGAATAGATGAATAATATATATCATAACATCTTAATGTCTTATTTCCATGTAAAAAGTTATAAAAAACATCTGTAAAAGTACAAACTTGATATTGATAGGATGCATCAAGTAAGTCTTCAGCAATCTCTAAATCAACATTATATATAACCATCAAAAAAAGATATGCTTTATAATTATTATCGACATCTAATCCGCATATATATATACAAAAATGATATAATGTTTCAAAAGGTTGTTGACTGATAAGAGTACACAAATTTTTAAAAAGTTTTAAATTAAAAAAGTTGTCAATAAACTCTAAACTAGCATTACACAATTTTTCACTATCTTTATCCATATTAACATCAAATCTATCCAAAAGAATAAGCCTTTGATTTAAATATAGGATTGCTGAATCTATATAATTAATATTTTGGATAGGAGAATGAAAAATATATGAAACACTTGGTCTTTCAATATCAAAACATACTTTAGTAGCTTTATTTGCTTCATCAAAAACACCTGAAAAAGATAAAATATTATTATCATAAGTTATATTTATTTTATATATATGAGATATTTTATAAAGCGCATTAGAATCCTTGGCTAATTTTTCATTAGCTCTTTTTTTAATAAAATCTATTATTCTTTCATCAATTACATTTAAAGATTTTAAATCATATTCATATATTTGTAAATTGTCAAACAAAACACTAGCTTTATCATTTATTTCTTTGATAATACCAATGCCACGATTTTTATCTAAAATATAATCATTTCTTTTCATAATCTTCCTCTTCTAATATAAAAATGGCGTCCCTGATGCGATTCGAACGCACGGCAGATCGCTTAGGAGGCGATTCCTCTATCCTACTGAGGTACAGGGACACTAATGTTATTATATCATATTTTCATAAAACAAGTAAATATCATATTATCTTTTCTTGTGAATAATTTTAAATGAGGTGAATTTATGAATTTTGTTATGGATATTATTAATAATTATGGATTGATAGCTATTTTAATTGCCATTATGATTGAATATGCATGTTTTCCCTTGCCAAGTGAGGTCATTTTACCACTTGCGGGGGCATTAGCTATTAATAACAACTATAACTTTTTTTATATATTATTTTTAAGTGTAATTGTTGGGGATATTGGAGCTTGTTTTTGTTATTTTTTAGGAAGATTAGGAGGAAATAAGGTTCTAACAATTCTAAAAAAAATATATCCTAAAAGCGATGAAGGAATTGAAGAAGCTCAAAAGAAATATTTACAATACTCTTCATATTCAGTAAGCTTAGGGCGAATGATTCCTCTATGTAGAACATATATATCTTTTATTGCGGGGATAAGCAAACAAAACTTTTTAAAGTATTTAATATTTACAACAATTGGTATTAGTATATGGAACTTTTTATTAATCTTTTTAGGATATAAATTTTATCAAAACTTAGATTATGTAGCTAGCTTTTATGATAAATATAAAATAATTGTTCTTCTTATCATAGGTATAATTATAATATGTTATCAATTTTATAAATTAATAAAAACAAAAAATATTCAAAATAAAAAAGTTTAACTTTGATAAAATCAAAATTAAACTTTCATTTTACAAATTACTTTTTGGCTTCACTGACACTTGATTTTAAAGCTTCTTTACGATTCTTTAATTCATCTTTCATTTGAGCCAATTTTTCTTTACTAATTGAAGATTCAAATTTCTTAAAAACAGCATTTTTACTACTATTAATATAATCTTCAGCTGCTTGGATTTTTTCTTCAACCTTTAAATCAGTTGGTAAAGATTTTTCTAAATTAGATAATGAATCATATAAAGTTTCTAATCCTTCAATGGCCGAATCAAATGTTGCTTCTAAAGCTTCCTCAACTTTTTCAAGGAGAGCATCAGTTACATTAAATGCTTCTTCATTTAAAGCAATTTGTGCATTAAGTGCAGCAGTTGAACCATTGTTTTCAAGAGCGACGCTCAATTGTACTTTCAGATTCATCAATTTGCTTTTAGCTTCATTATAAGCATTTATAGCTTTTACATATTCAGATTCACTATTAGTAAATGTATATACTTCAAGTTGTTTTAGATCATCTATTGCTTTACTAAATGATTCTAAGATTTTCTTATATTCTTCTTTTATTGTATCATATTTGCTTTCAATAGCATTAGCAATTTCATTTTTATAGTAGAATTTGAATTCGTATTCTTTTAAATCTAAATAGTACTCTTCTAATTTTGTTGAAACAAATTGTGCTTTTTCTTTTGTTGCTTCTTTAGTAAGTTTCAATAGTTCATTTAAATCCAAGTTTTTAATTTCTTCATCACTTAAGCCAGGATT
>CANQJU010000014.1 GCA_947624315.1 uncultured Bacilli bacterium
TATTATATTAACCATGTCAATGACTATTAAAAGGTATAAAAAAAGACTGTTAACATTTTAATTTGTCAACAGTCTGACTCAGTACAAATGTACTGAGTCTTTTTTTTAAATAATATATGTTACTTGTTCTTCAGTTTCAGCTAAAGTAATAGCTAATGTTTTTTGATATATTTCACTAGTATAATTAGTAGTAGCGAAAGTAAATTCATAATTAGCTTGTTCTAAATAGAATGTTCTAGCTGAATTATAAACGTCAATTAAAGTAATGAATATATCTTCGTAATAGTTCTTAATCATACTTACTTGTGTAGATGTAAGTTTTTCGCTTTCAGGATCTTTAATGTATTCTTTAATTTCACTAAGTGTTGGGATATTTCTTCCCTCATAACGATTCATATCATTATTTCTAATATTGAAGTATACATGATAACCATTGTCTGATTCGATATATTTATATCCATCGCTTGTCTTTCCATATACTTGTGGAGTTTCTGATTTAGGATCTTTATCCCATAATTCTTTAGCAGCTTTGCTTAATCCTTCATTTAGGCTACCATAAGCAAATGTACCTAAGTTTTCATATAGTAAAACTAAACCAGCAGTTTTATATTTAGCTAAATCAATTGTACCATCAAAGATATCTCCAGTTTTATTTTCACCAACTAAATATTGAGTATCATTCCATGTATTATTTAATAGTTCTACATAATCTTCATAATTATTTGCATGTCTATTTAAGTATTCAACAAGCAATCCATAGAATTCTTGAGCCATAGCTTTTTGCTCATCAGTCCAAGCACTAGAAGGAGTATTACTACCATTTTCATCGCGGAAAGTTATAACATATTGTAAACCAGTAGCATTGAAATAACGATCAGCTAAGCTTTGCATAACTGTTCTAAACTTCTCCCAATAGAATGAAGCTTCACCATATTGCTCTAATGAATATGTTTTAAATAAATAATTATATAACATTTCTTCACGAATATAATGATATGCAAGTTCTTTTTCACTACGAACACTATAAGCATCTTCTAAGAAATCTTCGAAACTAAACTTAGAAGTATATCCATACATTAAGTAAAGACCATTTTCGAAATTGCTTCTTTCTTCATTTACTGTGTTCCAGGCTGCTTGCCATAATTTCTTATCCAATATACGTTGAGATTCAGGAGCATCAACTAAACTTAAATCATATGCATAATTAATATTTTTATCATATAAAGCATTGTAATAGTTTACTAATTCACCAGCAACATATGGACCATATGAAGCATCTAACATATTAAAGAAATCTTCATCAAACAAAATCTTTTCATTAAATGTAGCTACAACACCTTCATTTTCAACATCAGTATCAGGAACAGATCCTTGCAAGAACTCATTAATATATGATAATTGTAATGATTTATCATAAATAACTAAACGTAAACGAGTTCTAAGAGTAGACATCAAATCATTAATATAGGCATCATTTAATTCTCTTGCCATTAGTTTTTCTTTTATTTCTTGGTGAATCTCTTCATCCATTGTTGAACCTTCTGTATATAAAGGCTTCTTTGGATAACGATTTAATAACATAACTGTATAGAAGTTAGTGTCATTTTCATAAGAATTACCCAAAGCATAATACCAATTGCTTTCTTCAGCAGTTGATGTTTCTGGATTATAGGCTTTCATTGAGTTGATATATGTAACTAATGATGAATTTAAAGAAATAACTTTATGTTGATCATAGTGTAATGGACTATCTTCATCAACATTGAAAACATATTTTCCATCAACAATATTATAATCTTCGCCTTCTTTTAAAGTTGTATTAGTACTTACATCATCTTTATAAATACCTAATTTATTAAATAATTGAATATAAACTTCAATAATTTCATTAACTGTTAATCTTTCCCCAGTATCATTTTTAACCCATCTACTATATCCTTCGCCTTCAATAACTTCAGTTTTAACATTTAATTCTTTTAATGTTTTGCTATAAGCTACTAAACTAGCAAATGGAATAACAAACATATCATATGTATCTCTATAATTGTTTTTATAGTATGTTTCATATTCACCACGAGAGAAATCAATATCTTTACGAACAAGTTCTTGATAATCTTCAGCTATTTTCTTTTTAGCAACTTGAATACGGAAGTATTTGCGAATTTCTTCATCACTTCTATAACCATATTGATAGAAGTTATCCTTATGATCTTGCTCAATTTCTTCGATATCTTCTTCAGTATAATTTTCTTTTCCATTTGGATAGTATGTATTTTCAATAAGTTCATCAATTTCTTCATTAGTAACTAAATCATAATATGGAGTAGCATCAACATCATCTAATCCTTCTTCATCATTTAAAATAATTGATAATAAACCTTTTTTACCAATAGTTGTAACGATGTTTTCATCAGCCCATTCGATTAATTTTGATAAACCTGCAGTATTTTTTAAATTGATATACATATCTTCTTTAGAAATATTGTAACTTATATTTCCGTTTTTAACAGTCATATATATATGATCTGTTTGTTCATAAGGAAAAACAGGTTCTATTTCTTCTTTCTTTTTGCATCCAATTCCGCATAATGTAAGCAAAGTTAACATTACTAACAATAGTTTCTTCATAATTTCACTCCTATTTTATTTTTTGTTTCAATCCATCTAAAATAACTACCATCGACCAAGTATCTTGGCGACAATATTCGATTAAATCTTTTCGTATATTTTCAATTTCTTCTGGTAATAAATAGCGAAAACGCGCATAACTACTAGAAGCTATAACCCCATTATAAATATTTAAATCATGATATGAAAGATTAGAAAAAACCGGTAAAAGTTTTTTGATTGAATACTTCCCACATTGACTATTATTATAAAAATTAATCGTTTCTTCCTTTTCTTTTTCTACTCCTAAATTTTTATAAAACTTACTACCAACATGAACAATATTTTCTAAGTCAATCATATGTTTTAATATTAGTTCTAATTCCTCTTTATATTGAGGGAAAAAGCCAATAAATTCCTTTATTCTATTATATTCAAAAGATTGATTATAAACAAGAACAGTTCCCCCATTTTTTAAATCAATTGTCTTGATTAAATCCTTAACAAGTTCCTCTCTTTCGTCCGAAAAACTGCTAGCAACATACCCGTGATAATTTCGCTTTAAATCGATTTTTTCATTTTCAATCTCTTTATGAATTGAAAACTGAAAAACAGATTGTGAGAAAGGTTTTTCCCCAAAAAAGCGAGGTAAAGGAGCATTGAACGCTTCAAAGTCTAAATGATAAATGGGATAAACGATTTTTGTAAGTCCCAAAGCTATTTTTTCTTTGTCTATATATTCTTTATTTTCATCAAAACATTTTCTTTGAATAATTTGATTGGGATTCTTTATCCAAGAAATAGGAATATCATCCATTCCTTTATACCCACAATCAACCAAATCTTTCATGACCATCTTTTTACCATTTTCCGTATAAAAAATTTTATTTCCCATATAATCTAAAATAGATCCATATTGGCAATATTCTTTCCAACAGATTTTAAAAAATGGACATCTATTTTTACCATTAAAACCACAAAATTCATTATATGTTGGTTTAACTAATTTATTCTCTAATATATTTTTAACAATTTCTTCTTTTATATTAGCAATTTTGTTTAAATATAAATATGTAATATCTGTTAAATCAATAAAATTAATAACTGAATCATTTCCATAATACTGACCATCTTTTTCCATAACAAAATCAGCATTAAGTAAAGCCAAATAATATTTTATATTTTTATTTTTTACCATTGAACTATTTTCTATGATATATCTTTCAATAGCTAAATCATATACATATTTACCAACATCATCTTTAATATCTAATAATTTTGCTAAACCTTTTTGATATTTTGCTTCATCTAATTTCCAATCTTTTGAGGAAACTAAAGAATATATATGTTTAGTTTTTGTAAAAAGAGGATAAAACTTACCTTTTTCTTTAAAACCAATTTTTTTAATTTTGCTGGAAGAAATAGATTTTACCTCAATAACAATTGCTTCCTTTTCATTTTCCCAATATCCATCCAAATAGCAATAAAAGCGATAGCCATTTTCATCAGTAAAACTAAAACACTTTTGGTCACGAGTATTTTCAAAATACTGAAATTTTTGACCAAAGACTTTAGAAGCAATATCTAATGCAACTCTTTCAACATCTTGATAAAATGGGAGCATAGCTTCTATTTGACTATCAGTCGTATTAATTAAGTCATCACCATTTTCATCGAACATATAAGAAAGAATTTCTAATATCTTTTCCTTACGATCTTCATCATATAAATTAACTTTTTCATTTAATTTTTTTTGATAAATTTCTTGCAATGGATAAGCTCGTTGGCACTTGCTATATTCTTTAAAGAGAGTCTTGGAAATATCCATATCTTCACCTATATCAAAATGTCCTTATTATTTTACCATTATTTTACTTAAAAGACAAGAAAATGATAAATTTTCTATTTTCCCAAAAAGCTAAATGCAGCTTCTTTTATGTAATCAATGTATGCGCAATAATCATTAAAGATATCTTCTTTACTCATATCAAGATAAATAAAGCGATTCAAACAAGAAACATTAGCCATTTCAATCATTCCGATAAATTCTTTAATATGAGGCATATTTTGAAATTCTTTTGATAAAACTAATTCATTTTTAACTTGTAAATTCATTAAATCTTTTATTAATTTAGTTTGTTTAAAATTCATATCAATTAAACTATGAAAAAGATTCTTTTGGAATTGTTTACTTCCACTATATTCAAAACCGCAAAGAACTTGATAATAGGTTTTTTTAACAGCTTCAAAAAAATCAATATTATCTTCTAAATTTATTTTAAATAGATGATTAACATTTTGATATGACTCATCAATTATATAAACAAATAAATCTTCAATATTTTCAAAGTATTGATAAAAACTTCCTCTAGGAATTTCAGCATCTTTAATAATATTAGAAATTAAGGCCTTATCAATTGGTACACGTGAGAACTCTTTAATTGCAGCACAAACTATCCTCTTCTTTTTTTCCTGGGGTAAATTGTTAAAAGTTTTTGTGGCCATAATATTCTCCTTGTAATTTATTGCAATATTATACCAAAAAAATGACAAGTTGTCAATTTATGGCTTAAAAAAGAAAGCTCTAATATGAGCCTTCAATTTTGGTAATTTGTTTTTGTAAAAGTTTTAACCCCACTTCAACAAGTAACATAAAGATAATCAATATCAAAGTCCAAGCAAAAACTTTATCAATTTCTAAAAAAACTTTTTCTTGGTTAAGTTCATAACCAATTGTTCTAGCCGTTTGGGAAATAAATTCCGCCATGACCATAACTTTTAATCCTAATCCAAAAGAACTTACAATGCCACTTAGCATATATGGATAAATCATCGGAAAATATATTTTGTTTATAACTGTAATATTTACTCCGCTTAACATTTTTACTTCTTCAGTGATTCCTTTAGGAATTGACTCTAATCCGACTAAAATATTTTCATAAATTATTGGTACAATTACAAGGAGTGTAATAATATAAGGACTTCTTTTATTTCCAATTATCATTAAAAGAATTATAATGATTGTGGCAACAGGCATCATTCTTGAAAGGGCAATAAAAGGAGTGATAAATGCCTTAAAGCCTTTGGAAAAATATGAAAGTGTTCCTAATATTAATGCGATTAAAAAACCAATAATTAAAGCTAATATTATTCGATAAATAGTATTAAAAATAGCTTCATATGTTTTTTTACTTGTTAAAAGCTGGCCTAAAGCCTTCAAAACATCACTCACTTTAGGAATAACTAAATCATTATTAATTAAATAACTTGCGCCTATCCAAATTAATAAAATAACTAATATTCCTAAACAATAAAATATATAGTTTTTAATAGTAGAATTCTTCACTAGGTGTTAAACCATTTAATAAGCTATTGTTATACTTATTTAATAAATCATAGTATTTATTCATAGTCGCCTTATTGTCTTTAGCACTGTAGTAAGCAATATTACTTGTCTTCAAACTTTCTTCTAAAACTTCTTCTCCCAATTTTTGGAAAAATTCATTTAAGTTACCAACTTTTTCGTAATATTTATCACCATTGTTATTTAAAAAATCAATGTTATCTTTAACTTCTTTTAAAAAGTGCTCAAGTTCTTTTTGGTTATTTTCTTTTTCTAAAACAAATATTCCCGCTTGAGGAATCATATCCATTTCGCTCTTTAAAGCTTCTTGCAAATCAATAATTGTTAAATCCAAATTGTATTTTTGCTTAAGTTGAGTTAGAGTTGGTTCAGCTGTTAAAAAATAATCATAATCATTATTTTCACCAACTATAAAAGGAACAACATCACTAACAGCTGATTGATATTCGATTTCACAAGTTATATTATGAGATTCTAACGCTGATTTTAGAGCAATATCAGGAGTATTGTTTTGTCCATAAGCTAAAATCTTTTTACCATTTAAATCTTCAATGTTACTACTTCCACCTTTACTAACTAAGTAATTATTTCCTGTTGTAATAATTGAAGCGAATTTATATTGGCTTTTACCTAAAATGCTAAGTTTTGTAGCTGCAGTAACTGGAGCTATAACAACATCATATTCACCCTTAGCTAAAGCTGTAGTTAATAAATCTGCACCAGTAACAACATCAAATTGATAATCGCTACTTCCAAGCAAACCACCGACTGCCACAAGTGGAGTTCCACTTGGAACAATAATTTTAATTTGTTCATAGTTTTCTTTAGGAGTTTCTTCTTTTTTACATCCAAAAAGAAAACCTAAAGATAATATTAATAAAAAGCAAATAATTTTTTTCATATTATACCTCTTTTCTATTTTTTCCATTATTGACACCTTTATTATATATTTGTTATAATATTAATGCTGTAACATATGTTACAAGAGGAGAAAAATATGATAGATAATTTATGGGATGCATTAAATCCAAAGGAAAAAGAAAAAATCAAAATTAAAAAATATAAGAGAAATGAAATAGTATTTAATGAAAATGATTTATGTACATCATTTGCTTTAATCTTAAAAGGCGAAGTCTCCATTTCAACATACACTCTTCTTGAAAAGGAATATAACATTAAAATTATCGGAGAAAATGAATCATTTGGAGAATACCTTTTGTTTTCTGATTCACCTTATTATCTTGGCAATGTCATTGCTTTAAAAGAAAGTCAAATAGCTTTTATTCCTAAAAATTATTTGTTACATCTTTTACAAACAAATATTAATTTTTTAAATTGTTATATGAATAAGGCAGCCAATAATACTATGAAATTACAAAATAGATTAAAAGTATTATCGCAATCATCAATTAGAGAAAAAATACTCTTTTATCTAAAAAATGAAACTCATAATAAAAACACTAATATTATTTATATAAAATCAAAAGAAAACCTTGCGAAGATATTAAATATTCCTCGCCCATCACTATCGCGAGAACTTATTCTTCTAAAAAAAGATGGTATTATTGATTATGATCTTAAAAAAATAATTATTAAATAAATTGTTTACTTTTGTTTGTTTTTTTTATACAATTAATTAAAAAGGAGAATGCAATGAATTTAAGACCACATCACATATTGTGTATACAAAAGTTTTCCGGACACGGATATAATGAAACCTTCACTTTTCATATGCAAAAAGTTGTTAATATTTTAAAAGAAGATCCTTTACATACTATATATATTAAAAAGGGTTGTGATGATTTATGTGAAAGGTGTCCAAATAATATTAATAATAAATGTTCCACTTTAGATAAAGTTGCTTTAATGGATAATAAAGTTATAGAGATTTGTAATCTTAATTATAATAAAAATTACATATGGAACGATATAAAAAACAATGTAAAAGAAACTATTTTAAAAACAGATAAATTTAATGATATTTGTAAGTATTGTGAATGGTTTGATTTGTGTTTAAATACGGAGGTTAATGATGAAGTTTAGAAAATATTTGACAGTTTTTATTAAAGGTATATTAGCAGGAATTTGCATTTCTATAGGCGGTTGGTTATATATTCAAGCAAGAAATAGTGAATATAGTTTAAAGATTATTCCCGCTTTTCTTTTTTCAATTGGTTTAATATTGATTTGCCATTTTGATTTCTTTTTATATACAGGTAAAATATGTTATTTACCGGATAAAATTAAAGAGAAAGAAGGATTAAATCATATAATTAATTTGCTATTAGGTTTAATTGGTAATTATTTAGGAGCTTTAGTAATGGGATTAGTTTTAAGTGCAATTTTTAATCTTCCTGACTTTTTTAAGACAATGATTGATACAAAGCTATCTTATAATTGGTGGCAGCTATTAATATTAGGAGGATTTTGTGGGATGCTGATTTATTTTGCTGTTGAAGCTTTTAGTAAAATAGATAATTGTTTAGGAAAATATGTTGTTTTAATATTGTGCGTTGCGGGATTTATTATTTGTGGATTTGAACACTGTATTGCTGATATGTTTTATTTTTCATTGGCACATAGTTTTTCATCTCATACCTTTGTAACAATTATATTAATAATTATTGGTAATTCTCTTGGAGGAGTATTTGTTCCCCTATTGAAAATGATATTTAATAAATAAGCCTTAAAGGCTTATTTTTTTATAAAAAAAGAAGTATACATAAAATATACTTCTTTAAAAATCTAGAAATAGTATTCAGGTATATATGAGAATTGTGAACCGATTAAATTCATTAGAACAATTGCTATAATTGAAATAATAATTATTCCTATGAATAAACCTGATATTACACAACCAATTATACCTAAGGTTTTTTCTGTTTTAGCATTAATATTTTCATTTTTCTTAGCTGAAGAAACTTTACACAAAGTTAAAATTCCCAAAATTAAACCTACACCTTGAGACACTATCAAGCCTAGTATAGGAATAAAATTAATAACAATAGAAATTATTCCCAAAGCTTTGGCATTTTTCAAAGCACTTTCTTTAGGTGCAGTTTTCTTATCAACAACTCTTTCAACAATCATAACCTCACTAGCATTCTCTAAATTTTCTCCACAGTGCTTGCAATATATTGCATTACTTGGATTTAATGTCTGGCAGTTAGAACATTTTTTTAGAGTCTTTAAAGGTTGATTAACTGTAGGTTCAATAACCTCTTCCGCTGTCTCAGCTATCTTTTGCCCACATTCTTTACAAAAAACTGCTTGTGGCATGTTTAATGTTTGACAATTAGGGCATTTTTTATAATGCTTTGGAAGCTCTGCTCCACAATTTTTACAATACTTAAAGCTGTCGTCGTTATTTTCGCCACATTTTAAGCACTTCATTATAAACTCCTATTTTGTAGTGAATTTATCCTTTGCGCTATAATGTGTATGTAATAAATGATGTGATAATTCTCCACAAGGTTTCTTTAAGAATTCACTATATACAGCCTTAACTGTTTCATTTTCATGAGATGCTCTTACTTTAGCATTCTTATCAATCTTATATAATGCTTTAGCTCTTTCAGCTCTAACATCTACAGTATCTTGAACTTTAGCATTAACGATTGGTTGACCTCCACCATTTACACATCCACCTGTACATGCCATGAATTCAACAAAATGATATTGTTTTTTGCCTTCTTTAATTCTCTTTAGCATTTCAGGAACATTCTTAGATCCATGAACAACAGCAACATTAACATCCATACCTTTAATCTTAAGTGTTGCTTCTTTAATACCATTGTTAACACCACGTACAGCTTTAATATCATAATTTTCTAATTCTTTACCTTCTAAATTCTTGTATACAGTTCTCAAAGCAGCTTCCATAACACCACCAGTAGCTCCGAATATAACACCAGCACCAGTATATTTAGCGATTGGGCTCTTTGGAGTAGTACCTTTTAATTCAGTAAATTTAATTTCATGGCGTTTAATTAAGCGAGCAAGTTCTCTTGTTGTGATAACAACATCGATATCTCTAATGCCATCATATTCCATTTCTGGACGTTTTGCTTCGAACTTTTTAGCGATACAAGGCATAACTGAAACAACTTTAATTTTATCCTTAGCTACACCAATCTTATCAGCATAATAATGTTTAGTTAAAGCTCCTTGAATTTGTTGAGGAGATTTAGTTGTTGAAAGATTTGGTAAATATTCAGGATAGTATGTTTCAATATATCTAATCCATCCTGGTGAGCAAGAAGTGAACATTGGAAGAACAACTTCTTCACCATTTAATTTCTTAGTTAATCTTTCAATAAACTCAGTACCTTCTTCCATAATAGTAACATCAGCACCAAAGTTTACATCACCGATATCATCGAATCCTAATTTTTCTAAGGCTTCATACATTTGTGGTTCAACATTTGTTCCCATTGGATAACCAAATTCTTCACCCAAAGCAGCACGTACAGCTGGAGCCATTTGTACAACTGTGTAGTATTCAGGATTATTTAATAATTCTTCAACTCTATCTAAATCATCTTTTTCACGAATTGCACCAACTGGGCAAGCTTGGATACATTTTCCACAATATATACAACCAGCATCATCAATTTCATGGTTTAATGCTGTAGATACAAAAGTAACAAATCCACGTTTATTAAAGTTTAATACTCCTGTACCAGCAAGTTTTTCACAGGCACTAACGCATCTTCCACAAAGTATACATTTAGAGCTATCAAAAACTATAGCATCACTAAAATTAGAAATTGGAGCTTTCTTATCAAACCATTTGCTTTCACCCATAACATTTTCAATGTTGTATTTTCTTAATAAATGTAAGAATTCACAGTTATGTTCTCTTGGGCAACGCCAACATTCGAATTTATGGTTTGCAGCTAATAATTGTAAATTTAATTTAACAGCTTTTTGAACTCTTGGTGTATCAGTTCTAACATCCATTCCGTTATCAACTTTAACTGTACAAGAGTTTTTAATCATTGTTCTTGGTCCTTGATGAATTTCAACGACACAAACACGGCAAGATGAAGTTTCATTAATACCCTTTAAAAAGCATAAACGAGGAATATCAATGCCTAATTTATATGCAGCATCCATAATTGTATAACTACTAGGAACTTCTACTTCTTTACCATCTATAGTTAGTTTAACTAAATCAGCCATATTTACACCTCCTATGCTGTAATGATAGCGTCTTTAGGGCAAGATGCCTTACATGCGCCACATTTAATACATACACTAGTATCAATTGTATGTTTTTCTTTTAAGTTACCGCTAATAGCACCAGCAGGGCAGTTACGTTTACATTTTCCACAACCGATACAATTATCAGTAATATAATATTTAATCAAGGCTTTACATACACCTGCAGGGCATTTCTTATCAACAACGTGAGCGATATATTCGTCTCTAAAGTTTGCAAGAGTTGATAAAACAGGGTTTGGAGCAGTTTGACCTAAACCACAAAGAGCAGAATCTTTAATAGTCTTAGCTAATGTTTCAAGTTCATCGATATCTTCTAATGTTCCATTACCATCAGTAATCTTATTTAAGATTTCTAACATTCTCTTAGTACCCTCACGACATGGTGTACATTTACCGCATGATTCATCAACTGTAAATTCTAAGAAGAATCTAGCAACGTCAATCATACAGTTATCTTCATCCATAACAATCATACCACCAGAACCCATCATAGATCCTAAAGCAGTTAAGTTATCGTAATCAATTGGAGTATCCAAATGAGCTTTTGTTAAGCATCCACCACTAGGTCCACCAGTTTGAACAGCTTTGAATTCTTTGCCTTTTGGAATACCTCCACCAATACCATAAATTACTTCACGTAATGTAGTTCCCATTGGAACTTCTAGTAATCCAGTATTATTAATCTTTCCACCTAAAGCGAATACTTTAGTTCCTTTTGATTTTTCAGTACCAATGCCTTTAAACCAATCAGCACCTTTAAGAATAATTTGAGGAATATTAGCATATGTTTCAACGTTATTAATAATTGTTGGTTTTTGCCATAGACCTTCATTAGCAGGGAATGGTGGTTTATTTCTTGGCATACCACGTTCACCTTCAATAGAAGCAAGTAAAGCTGTTTCCTCACCACAAACGAAGGCACCAGCGCCTAAACGAGCTTCTA
>CANQJU010000015.1 GCA_947624315.1 uncultured Bacilli bacterium
ATGCAAGTAAATATTATACAAATAGTGAAAGCTATGACCCTCAATCAATTAAGAGAGCTGCAATCGAATCAAGAATTGATGATCCTGAATCAGTAGAAGCTGCAATGTGGTGGACAGCTGATAAAGTTATCTTCGATTCAGTACAAAACTTCGAATACACATCTCCATCTGGAAACCCATTAAATGGTGCTATTACAAGAACTGTTAAGGGTGCAGATTTCGAAGCTGAAATGGATGCTATATTCGCTGAATACGATAATGACTTCCAAGCTTATGCAGCTAAATAATTAGAATTTAAGAGACTACATTTGTAGTCTCTTTTTTTTACAAAAAATATATTAATAAGAAATTGAATTTTTGTTTTTTTATTAATAAAATTATGTTATAATATTATTAACTAGAGGTGTAAAAATGAAAACAAAATTAATGAGTATTATTAATAATGAAATCTATATTGGTAAATATAAAGCTAGTGATTTAGCTAATATTTATAAAACTCCTTTATATGTTTATGATGAACAAGGAATAATTGACAAAATAGAAACATTTAAAAAATATTTTGTTAGTAAAAAATATGAATGTTTTACTGTATATGCATCTAAAGCCTTTTTAGCTCCAAGAATGTGCGATATTTTAAAAGAATATAATATGGGAATTGATGCTGTTAGTAGTGGCGATTTATATATGATTAATAAAAGTCATTTCCCTATGGAAAATGTTGTTTTACATGGCAATAATAAATCTAATGAAGAATTAGGTATGGCTATTGATTTAGGAGTTGGTTATGTTGTTGTTGATAGTTTGGATGAACTTATTCGTTTGGATAAATTAGCTAAAACAGCTAAAAATCCTGTTAAAACATTAATCAGAGTTAATCCAGGAATCGAAGCTCATACACATGCTTATATAGAAACATCACTATTAAATTCTAAATTTGGTGAATCAATTTATGACAAAGAAGTTTTTTTGAAAATGGCTGAAATTTATAAGAATTCATCTAAAGTTGTTTTTGAAGGTTTTCATTCTCATATTGGCTCACAAATTAATCAAGTTGATTCCTTTTTAGCTCAAGGAAAAGCAATGGGCAAATTTGTTATCGACTTTTATAAAAAGACAGGATTAAAGGTAAAGACTTTAAATATGGGTGGAGGATTTGCCATTAAGTATTTAGATGATGATAAGGAGATATCTTTAAAGGATATGCTTCCTAAAATGGTAAAAAATTTGGAAGACATATTTTCTCAAGAAGATGTTGGCTTGGAAAAATTAATGATAGAACCAGGTCGCTCATTAGTTGGCGATAGCGGAGTAACTTTATACAAAGCTGGAAGTGGTAAGACAACATATGGTGGCAAAAAATATGTTTTCATTGATGGCGGTATGGCTGATAATATTCGCCCAGCTTTATATCAAGCTAAATATAGTGTTGATATTGCCAATCGTGTGGAAAGTGGCAAGAGGGAATTAAAGGATGTTGTTGGAAAATGCTGTGAGTCTGGTGATATTATTGCCAGTGATGTTATGTTGGGGGAAGTAAAGGAAAATGATACCATTTTGGTTTATTCAACAGGGGCTTATTGTTATTCAATGTCTATGAATTATAATGGATTAATTAGAGGAGCAGTAGTCTTTGTTAATGATGATAAATGTAATGTAGTAATAAGGAGACAAACAGTTATGGATTTAGTAAATACAGCCGTATTTAAAGAAGAAAAGGTAAAAGTATTTGATACTCATAGTGATATGTTATATGATTTATATACAAGATATTTAAAAGGAAATAAAAACAGATTCAAAGAGTTTCACGTACCTCAATTAAAAAATAGTTTAGTTCGTGGAGCTATTTGGACAATGTATTCTCCTAGTGATTTTAACCTAATAGAAGCTGTTAAAATTGCAATGTCTTGTATTGATTTAAGTGATTTTAAAGAGTTCAATGTTTTATTTGGTCTTGAAGGATTACGCAATTTAGAAAAATGGGAAGATATTGACATTTTATACAATTTAGGTTTCCGTCATGCTATGTTAACATGGAATGAAGAAAATAAATATGCTACAGGAGTAGCTGGTGACAAGGAAAGAGGATTGCAAGAGGATGGTAAGAAGTTGTTAAAGAGAATGATGGAATTAGGAATGATTATTGATTTAGCTCATCTTAATGAAAAAAGCTTTTATGATGTTTTAGAGTTTGTTGGTGATTACCCTAAATTAATTTATTCACATGGCTGTTGCAAAGCTATTTGTGATCATCGTCGTAATATGACTGATGAACAAATGAAAGCTTTAGCAAAAGTTGATGGTTTGTTTGGTCTTACTTTAGCAAATAATTTTGTAAGTAAAAACAAAGATGAACAAGATGTAAAACATTTCTTGAACCATTTAGATAGGGCTATCAAAGTTATGGGTATTGATCATGTTTGCTTCGGATTTGACTTTATGGATTATTTAGCTGAATATGGCAATGATAATATTGAAGATGTTAGTAATGCAACTTTAGTATATAATATTATTGATGGAATGCGTACAAGAGGATATACTGAAGAAGAGATTGAAAAGATTTCTTGGAAGAATTTCTATGATAAATATCATGATTTAATTGCAATAAAGGGAGAATAATATGAACAAAGAAAAGTTAGAAGGTTTGAATCAATTAATAGTTGATGCGATTAATAATGAAGCTATGCCTGGAGCTAATTATTGCTTAGTGACTGATGATGGTGTTGAACTTGCTTCTTTTGGTAAAAAAGCTTTAATTCCTGTTGTTGAAGAAAACGATGCTGATACATTATATGATATGGCTTCTTGTAGCAAGGTTATTTCCACAACCTCTTGTTTATTTAAATTGATGGAACAAGGAAAGATTAGATTATATGATAGTGTTAAAAGTTATCTTCCTCGTTTTCGTTATTCAAATATTACTATTTGGGATTTGATGACTCATACTTCTGGACTTCCTGCTGATGTTATTCGCAGTAATCGCTTAAAAAGTAGAGAAGAAGCATTGGATAAAATTTATGATATTCAATTAGCATATGAAAAGAATACTAAAATTGTTTATTCTGATATTGGTTTTATTCTACTTGGGGAAATTGTTGCTCAAGTAAGTGGTATGCCTTTAGATGAATTTGCTAAAAAGTATATATTTGATCCTCTTGAGATGACTTCAACTGGATATAATCCTAGTGATATTAATAGATGCGCTCCTACTGAAGTAAGAAAGGATGAAGTTGTTGATGGACTTTTAAGAGGAAAAGTTCATGATGAAAAAGCTTATATCTTAGGAGGAGTAGCTGGACACGCTGGTTTGTTTAGCTGTGTTAGTGATTTAAGTCATTTTATCCAAATGATTTTAAATAATGGTGTTTATAAAGGCAAACAAATTTTTTCTCAAGCTACTATTGATTTAATGTTTACTCCTCAAGTTAGAGATACAAATGGAGTTGCTTTAGATAATGATCAAAGAGGTTTAGGATGGATTGTTCGTGGCAACTATTGTTCAGCTGGCGATTTAGCAAGTCCTGAAACCATTTTACATACAGGATTTACTGGTACTAATATTTTTGTTGATCGAATTAATAGAGTTGGTTTTGCCCTTTTGGCTAATCGCGTTCATCCAACAAGAGAAAATGTTAAGATTATCCCTTTAAGAGCGAAAATCGGAAATTATGTAATTGCAAATTTTGGAGGAAGAAATCGTGGAAATTAAAACAATGACAGAAGAAATGATTAATGATGTTGTTAATCTATGGAATAATAATGTATATCAAAGAGGAATATATGCTGAATGGAGTGTTGAAGGTTTTATTCAAAAATTTATTAAAAATCCTTTTTGCGATAAAGATGGCTTTTTAGTGGCTCTTGATAATAACAAAATAGTTGGATTTGGACATGCTTCATATAACAATCAAGGGAAAGATCCAGCCTTAACTCCTGGATATATTACTTGTGTTGTTGTTGATGAGAAGTATCAAAAACAAGGATTAGGAACTAAAATTTTAAAAGCTTTGGAAGATTTTTTAAAGAGCAAAGGCAAAACATATGTTCGCAACTACTTCGCTAATCCTGTTAATTTGAAATGGTATATTCCAGGATTTGACCATCATGAACATGCTGGTGCTCCCGCAGTAGCTTTTAATAGCCCTTTTTATTTCCTTTTACTTGCTAATGGATATGTTCCTAATGGACAACAAGATGGTTTCCATATTGATTTAAGAAAATATCAAATGGATGAACAAGTTAAAAAAAGAATTAAAGAAAATGAAAAAGATGGATATTATATTACAATATATGAAAAGAAACATCATGGCTTTGATGAATTATTTGATGCTTTAGGTAATGATGGTTGGAAACAAGCTATTCACAATAATTTGAATAGAGAACATCCATCACCTATATTGATTGTTGAGAAGGATGGAGAAATATTAGGATTTACTGGACCTATTAAAACTGAACCAAGTGGAAGAGCATCTTTATCTGGTGTTGGTATTCATCCAAAAGTTCAAGGTAGAGGACTTGGAAAAACAATGTTTTGCACGTTGTGTCAAAAGTCAAAAGAAAATGGAGCTAGTTTTATGACTCTGTTTACAGGTAGTGATAATCTTGCTAGAAATATATATATGTATGCGGGATTAAGAATTGTTCAATCTTTCGCAATCATGAGAAAGGAGCTTAAATAATGGCAAAAACATTTATGGCTATTGGTGGTCACATTGGTGATATGGAACTTACAACAGGATGCGTTTTAGCTCATCAAGCAGTTCATGGCAATAAAATTGTTACTGTTGCTTTGACTGCTGGAGAAAGAGGAAATCCTAAAGGAATGAGCGTTAGTGATTATCGTGTGCAAAAGGTAAAAGAGGCCAACGAGTTTGCAAAAATGTTAAATGGTGAAGCTGTTGTTTTCGATTATCCTGATGGAGAATTACCTAATAATGATGAAGTGAGAATGCAAGTTGCAGAGTTAATTCGCAAATATAAACCCGATGTAATCTTTACTCATTGGAAAGATAGCATGCATAAAGATCATCACAATACACATGAAATTGTTGTTGACGCGGCTTTTTTGGCTAGTTTAGATATGGGTGATAAACTAGAAGGCACACCTCATTATGCTCCTGTATACTTTGCTGAAAACTGGGAAGATAGAGAGAATTTCGATCCATATTTAATTGTTGATTGTAGTGATGGATATGATTTGTGGTGCCAAGCAATTCAAAAACATTGGTTCATTATGAATAGCCCATCATTTAGATATTATGATTATTATACACATTTAACATATGTGCGCGGTGCTTTAGGTAAATATAAACATGCACAATGCTTTAATGTAATGGGATATCAAAAGTTTCAAAAAATTAATTTTTAATGAAAAACAAACCCTTAAGAATCAAACCAGGTGATACAATTGGTATCATAAATCCATCCTTTAAAAATCCTCAGGATTCTTTAAATAGATATCAAAATATGATTTCTGAGATTGAAAAAAGAGGATATAAAATAAAGTTTGGTAAAAGTTTTTTTGCTGAGGAAGGGTATTTGGCTGGTAGTGATTCTTTGAGAAAACAAGATATAATAGATATGTTTTTAGATGATGAAGTAGATGCAATAATATGCATGCGTGGAGGATATGGCGCAAGTCGTATAGTTGATGAAATTGATTATGAAGTGATAAAGAAACATCCTAAAATATTTTGTGGATTTAGCGATATAACAGTATTCCTTAATGCTTTTTATCGCCAAGCTTATATGCCAACTATCCATGGTCTTGTGGGGATTTATATTGGCAACAGTAAAGTGGATGAATTTAGTACTAATGATTTTTGGAATTTTTTAGAACAAAAAACATTGGGAAAGGTTTTAAAAAATCCTAATGATGATGCTAAAACTTTAATTGGTGGAGTTTGTAAAGGCGAACTGGTTGGTGGTAATTTGAGTTTACTTGCTACTTTAGCTGGTAGTGAATATGAAGCAGATTTTACCGATAAGATTGTTTTTATTGAGGAAGTTACGGAAGAACCATATCAAATAGATCGATATCTTTCTAGCTTAAAAGTAAACAAATGTTTAGAAAAAGCTAAAGGTTTTGTTTTTGGATATTTTACTGACTGCAATAAAAGCGAATCACGACAAGGAACACAAGATGTTATCGATGTCATAAAGGATTATGTATTGAGTTTAGGTAAGCCAACAATTTACAATTTTGCTTGTGGCCATAGTTTTCCTTTTGTTACTTTACCAATAGGAATTGAAGTTGAACTTGATGCTTATAAAAAAACAATAACAATTACAGAGGAGTTTTATAAAGATGAGTAAATTTAAACCAATTAAAAGATATAATTTTGAAGGCAATGTTAAGTATTTTGGTAGTGAAGAAGAAGTTCTAATTCCTTGTGAATATAAAGAACCTAAAGAAGAATTAAGAGGTGTTTGGTTTTCAACAGTAGCCAATATTGATATTCCTAAGATTGAAAGTATTGAGCAATATAAAGAATACTTATTGGGTGTTATTCAAAAGGTAAAAGAGTATCATTTGAATACAGTTGTTTTCCAAGTCCGTCCAAGTTGTGATGCCTTATATGAATCAGAACTTAATCCATGGAGTAGTGTTTTAACTGGTGAACAAGGAAAGAATCCTGGTTTTGATGTTTTTGGATATTTTGTTACTGAGGCTAAAAAAGCTGGAATTAGTGTTCATGCATGGATTAATCCATATCGTATTAGTGGTGCTAAATTAGATGATTTAAATATTACTAAAGATGAATTCTTAGATACTTTAGCTCCTAATAACTTCGCTCGTTTGCACAAAGATTTAGTAATTATGAGCCGCGATAGTAAATTAATTCTTGACCCAGCAAGCAAGGAAGTTATGGAATTTGTTAGTGATAGCGTCTTAGAAGTTGCTAAAAAATATGATATTAAAGCTGTTCACATTGATGATTATTTCTATCCATATGATCCAATTCGTGATCCTGATGAGTATCAAAAATATAAGAAATCAGGATTTACTAACTTATCTGATTTCCGTAGAAACAATGTTGATTTAATGATTGAAATGATTCATAATAAATTAAATACATTGAATAAAAAGGTAGAATTTGGTATTAGTCCATTCGGTATTTTTAGAACTAATACAAAATTTGCTAACGGAAAAACAGGTGAAGAGTTCTGGGATAAAGGCTCTAATAATGATGCTTCATGCTTATCTTGCTATAAAGCATTATATGCTGATGTTGTAAAATGGATGGAAAAAGGATGGATTGATTATGTAACTCCACAAAATTATTTTGACTTTGATAATGCTAAAGTTAATGATAAAGGTGAAGAAAAATGCCAAGTTAAATATGCTGATTTAGCTAAATGGTGGAGTGAAATTTGTTACGAAACTAATACAAAATTATATATGGGACAAGCTATTTATCGCTATGGAACAGATGCAAACTGGAAAGATGTTGAAGAAATTCCTAATCAAATTAAATACAATCAAACATTAGGAAATGTTAAAGGAACAATGTTTTTCACATATAAAGATTTTGTAAGAGAAGACAATGAAACTTTAGCTGAAGGACGTAAACTTTTAAAGAAACTTTGGACTAAAGATGTAAAAGAAATATAATAAAATGCCAGTTTTTGCTGGCTTTTATTATGACTTTTAATAGGAAAAAATCATTGAGATAATACATCATAACAATAGTCATTGTTATATAATTTGTTAGATAAAATAAAAAATGATAATCATTTTTAAAATAATACCACTTGAAAAACAAGTTGTTTAGGTGTATAATATGAAAAGATAGAAAGATAGTTTTTTCAATCTTTCAAATATTAAGGAGAAGCATATGTATGATATATACCCCCAAGTAAAATCCATAAAATATACGGATGGATATTTGGATGTGAAAGGATTATCTATTTTTTTTAATGATGAAAAAGTAAACGCTTTTAAAAAAATCAGTGAAGAATTCCTTTTTCCTTCAACAAATGATTTAAAAAGCGCTAATATTTTTTTAGAAAATGATAACGCTTTACATGATGAAGCCTATTGGTTGATTAATGAAAACAATAAAGTAACGATTAAAGCTAAGAGCAATAAGGGTTTTTTTTATGGAATTGTTTCTTTAAAACAACTTGTTAAAAGTAAAAATAAAGTTCGATGTTGTGAAATATATGATGAACCTGATTTAGAAATAAGAGGTTTGCTATTTGATATAAGCCGTAATAAAGTTGCAACTGTTGCCACAATCAAAAAAGTTATTCAAATGATGGCATTTTTAAAAATGAATCATTTAGAGCTATATGGTGAAGGTTTGTCATTTGAATATAGTTGTTATCAAAAATATCTTAAAGATGAAAGTTATTTGACTAAAGCTGAATATCTTGAACTTGAAGAATATGCTAATACATATTTCATTGATTTAGTTCCTAATGCCAATGGATTTGGTCATATGGGGAAATGGTTAGAGCTTGATGAATTCAAGGATTTGGCGGAGTGCCCAGATGGAATATTTTTGTGGGGAAGAAATAGAGAGCCATCTACCCTAAACCCTCTAGACCCTCGTTCCCTTGAACTTGTTAAAAAGATTTATCAAGAGATGTTATCGGTTTCTCATTCGAAATACTTTAATATGAATTTTGATGAACCTTTTGAACTTGGTAAAGGAAGATCAAAAGAGGAATGTGAGAAAAAAGGTTTAGGAAATGTTTATATCGATTATGCTTTAAAAGCTTATGATGAAGTAAAGAAAAACAATAAAATTCCTATGATATGGATGGATGTTTTATTACATCATCCAACTTTATGGGAAAGACTTCCTAAAGACATGATCTTTTTGGATTGGGGATATGATGCACCTTATTCATTCAAAAAACATTTGAAAATGTTGAAAGATTTAGATGTGAAATTTATTGCTGCTCCAGGTACATGTTCTTGGTGCAGTTTCTTAGGAAGGACAACTGATGCCTTTGAAAATATCAAAAATGCTTGTCAAGCTGCATATGATGAAAAGGGATTAGGAGTTATTTTAACTGATTGGGGAGATTTCGGACATTTGCAATTCTTGCCTATTAGTTATCCAGAAATTGTTTATGGTGGATTACTAATGTGGAGAAACAATGAAGGAACATATCGTGAAGTTAAAAATGTTTTAAATAAATTTATTTTCAAAGATGAAAATAATCTTATGGCAGATTGCTTGATGGACTTAGGTCGATATAATCGCTTAGAAAATAGTTATCAAGGAAATGGAACAGAAGCTTTTTATACATTTATGTGGGGAAGCTTAGCTATAAAAAATGAAAAACCTGTTGAGTATTTTTTAAGCAAAGTTAAAAATAATTTATTTGGATATGATAGATTTTTAACTTTTGATGAGTTTTTTAAGAGTAAACTAAATGAATTAAATCGTTGCAAATTAGAGTGCAGTGATGGAAATTTAATTATTGAAGAGATTAAAGAAAGTATTAGATTAGTTAATATTATTCATAAAGTGATGATTGCTTGCTCAAAAGAAATTCCTTTGAAACAAAGAATTGCTTATTGTGAAGAGGTTGTAGCTTTGAAGAATGATATATTTGATGAAAGAAAAAAATTATGGCTTGCTCGTAACAAAATAAGTGATTTTGATGAGAGTATAGAGCACATAATGGCATTTATAGATTTTGCAGATACACTACGCAAATATTTAATAAGAGGTGAAGATTTATGAAAGTAAAGTTTAACTACAATCCTAAACTTGTTAAAAAAGTTATTTTATGGTTAATTGTTTTAGCCTTAGTTGGTTGGTTTGGAGCAACCGTTATTAAGAGCTATGAAAGTGGACATATAACTTCTAATTCACGACAACTCGCATCTGATTTTCCAGATGGAGATTATGTTGATTATTTGAAGGTCCAAGCAGGTGTTCCTGAAGACCGTTTAGATGAATTTGAATTAGAAGATTATTGGCAATATCTTAATTTTCCAAAATTAAGTGAAAACATTGTGATTGATGGAACAAGTGGAGAAGCTTCTTTAGATGCTGTTGATTTTAACAAAAACTATACATATGAAGATAAAGTCGGTTTTTATACTGGTGAAGAAGGAACAGTAACTTGGACTTTTAATGTTGAAGAAGCTGGATTGTATTGTGTATATATTGATTATTATCTTCCATCTAATGAACAAGGTGAAAGCGGAAGTAATGCTGAAAGATGTATTTATGTCAATGGAAAAGTTCCATTCTCTAACCTTTCAACAATCACATTTACTCGTGTTTGGAAAGATAAAAGTGAAATTAAACAAGATATTAATGGTAATGATTTAAAACCTGCCCAAGTTGAAGTCTTTGGTGAAAGATCAATGTTCTTACAAGATTCAACTGGTTATGTTTCTGATCCATTCTTGATCTATTTCAAACAAGGTGAAAATACTATTTCCTTTGAATCACTTCGCGAAAGATTAGTTATTTTTAGTATCGAATTAACTGAAAGACAAGAAAGCATTTCATATGAAGACTATATGGCTGAATATAGTAGCGCTGAAAAGGTTAAAGATTTTAAAGAAGAAATTCAAGCTCAAGATTCATTCGAAAGATCTGCTCCAACTCTTTATCCTACAGCCGATAGAACAAGCGCTGAAAACTATCCTAACCATCCTGTAAAAACAAAATATAATTCTATAGGTGGAAGTAGATGGTCATCACCTGGCGAATGGATTTCTTGGAAAGTCAATGTTCCTAAAGCTGGTTTATATCAACTATCATTTAGAGCAAAACAAGACTTATCAAGAGGTTTGTTCTCTGGAAGAAAAGTTCTTATAAATGGTGAAGTTCCATTTAAAGAAGCAAACAATGCTCGTTTCTATTATAGCAGTGATTATAAGATCGTAACTATTGGTGATGAAGATGGTAATGGATATTACTTCTATTTAAACGAAGGTGAAAATACAATAACATTACAAGCAACAATTGGTGATTATGGAGAATTAATTAGTATTGTTCAAGATGTTGTTGATGATCTAAATGCCTTATATTTAAAAATAATCAAGAGAACAACTGCTAATCCTGATGAATATCAGAATTACAATTTATATGGTGATAATCCAAGTATCGCTCCTGATGATAAAGGACGTGATATGGTAACTGTTTTTAGAGATTCAGCTAATTCATTAAATTATGTTTCTGAAAGAATTACTGAATTGACTGGTGAAAAGAGTAGTTTAAATAACTCAATTGATAAGTTAGTAATCCAAATAGGTGGTGTTGTAACTTATCGTAATGGTAAAACAAAAGATGTTAAAGGTTTTGCAAGTAAACCTTGGAATGTAACTAAAGAGTTGACTAACTTTAAGACAAACTTGTCAGCTTTAGGTACATGGATTTTGGATATCCAAAGTCAAAGTTTAACAATTGAAAAATTATGGGTTCATAGTGATGATGCTAAATTACCAAATGCTAATTCAAATTGGTTTAAAGATTTCTGGTTCCAATTAAGAGGATTTGTTCTTTCATTCTTCTTTGATTACGAAGCAATCGGCGTAACAAGTAGTGAAGGATTTGAAAAAGAAATTGAAGTTTGGTATTTAACAAATGAGTCAAGCGGTCGTGAACAAGCTAATGCGATTAAGAATTTAATTGACTCAACATTTATCCCTGATACAAATATTAATGTCGTATTAAAGATTCTAGCTCCAACAGTATTGCTTCCAGCAACGCTTGCGGGGATAGGACCTGATGTTGCTATTAACGTTGAAGGTGGTTTACCAGTTAACTATGCATTGCGTGGTGCTGTATATGATGTCAGTCAACAACCTGACTTCCATGAAGTAACTGGTATTTGTACTGCCGGTAACGAAGAAAAAGGAAATTGTAGCACAAATCCAAGTAACTATGATTTATATTCATCATTTGATTATCCTGAATATGCTCGTTTCCAATATAGTTCTATGGTTCCATATTATCTAGAAACTAATGAAGGTGCTGGATATTATGGTTTGCCAAATACAGCAAGTTTCAATGTTTTGTTCTATCGTACTGATATCTTTGAAGAAAACAATTGGC
>CANQJU010000016.1 GCA_947624315.1 uncultured Bacilli bacterium
TGTATGGCTTGACCCTATGGCAATGATAAGAATTACAGAGGTTGTTTTAGAAAAATTGGTGGAAATTTATCCTGAGAGCGAAGAGTTTTTTAAAGAAAATTCTGAGAGTTTGATTAAAGAATTAGAGTTATTGAATGAAGAATACATTGAAGTAACTAGTGATCCTAGTATTTCTTCAGCAACTATAATGGTTGACCATGATGCCTATGCCTATTGGACATATCGATATGGTATAAGTCGTATTAAATTGCGTACCGATAATGAAAGCAATGAAGTTGGAGCTCAAGAATTTTTAAATAAAATTAAACAAGCTAAAGAAGCTGGTATTAAGTTTATCCTTTCAACAAAAAATGAAAGTAAATCTTCATTGTTTGATAATTATTTAAAGGAATTAGGAGCTAGTGAAAGAAGCTTACATCATTTGGGAACAATAACAACTCAAGAGTTAAAGGCAGGAGAAAATTATCTATCTATTATGAGAGAAAACCTAGAGGTTTTAAAAGAAGTACTTCCGAGAAAGGAGCAAGAGAATGACTCTAAAAACAGTTGATCCGGAGATTTATCAAGCAATTGAAAAAGAGCATAAAAGACAAGAAGAAAATATTGAACTCATCGCTTCGGAAAATTTTGTTTCTAAAGCTGTGCTAGAGGCTCAAGGATCAATTTTTACTAACAAATACGCTGAAGGTTATCCAAGTAGAAGATATTATGGAGGATGTGAAAACGTAGATGTTGTTGAAAGTTTGGCAATTAGTCGTTTGAAAGAGTTATTCCATGCAAGGTTTGCTAATGTTCAACCTCATTCAGGTTCACAAGCCAATATGGCTGCTTACCGCGCTCTTTTAAAAAATGGTGATACGGTTATGGGCATGGCTTTAGACCAAGGCGGACATTTAACTCATGGACATAGTTTAAACTTTTCTGGATGTGATTATCATTTTGTTCCATATTTTGTAAATAAAGAAACTGAAGAAATAGATTACGATGAATTGCGCCAAAAAGCTTTAGAAATAAAACCTGTTTTAATAGTTGCGGGAGCAAGTGCATATTCTCGCAAGATTCGTTTTGATATTTTAAAAGAAATTTGTGATGAAGTTAAGGCTAAACTTATGGTAGATATGGCTCATATTGCTGGGCTAGTTGCTGCTGGACTTCACCAAAATCCTGTTGATTATGCTGATATCGTTACCAGCACAACTCATAAAACTCTAAGAGGACCACGAGGAGGTTTTATTTTAACTAATGATCCGGAAATTGCTAAGGTGATTGATAAAACAATTTTCCCGGGGATTCAAGGTGGACCTTTAATGCATGTCATTGCTGCTAAAGCTGTAGCTTTTAAAGAGGCTATGAGTGAAGATTTTAAAAAGTATCAAAAGCAAGTCATTAAAAATGCTAGTGTTTTGGCCTTAGAACTAGCCAAATTAAAATATCGCATTGTTTCTCACGGCACTGATAATCATTTACTTATTGTTGACGTTAAGTCATCATGTGGTATTACCGGACGTGAGGCTGAAAAGATATTAGATAAAGTAGGTATCACATGTAACAAAAATACCATTCCATATGATACAGAAAAACCAATGGTTACTAGTGGTATACGTTTAGGTACTCCGGCGGTAACGACAAGAGGTTTTAAAGAAAAGGAAATGGTGGTTGTTGCTCACTTAATTGATAAAGCTTTAAAAAATCGTCAAAATGAAGAAAAGTTAGAAGAAATTCATCGTGAAGTTAAGTCTTTAACAAAGAAATTTCCCATATATAATTAAAAAGCCCATTTTGGGCTTTTATTCATTTATTAAGGTAATATTTATACCTAATTGCTTAAGTTTTTCAATCGGCTTTTCATAGCCTCTAAATAAAATTTCTGCGTTTTCGATTATAGATGTGCCACTAGCTAATATGCTTGTTAAAACCATAGCTGCTGACTGTCTTAAATCATATGATTGAAAGATGGTACCATTTAGTTTTGTTTTTCCTTTAATATATATAGTATCTAGTGATAAAGTAATATTAGCATGAGCTTTTTTTAATTCATTAATATGTGAAGTGCGATTTTTATAAATCGTTTCTTTTATTGTCGATTCACCTTCAATTTGGGTAGCAATAACACTAATAATAGGTCCTAAATCGGTAGGGAAAGCTGGATATGGACCAATTTCAATATTTAAAGGTTTGAGATGGCTATTTCCTTTAATAGTTATGGAATGTTCTCCAATAGATATATCTGATCCTGCTTCCTTTAAAACATCGATTAATGATTTTAAATAATATGGTTGAACATTTTCTAATGTTATTTTGTCACTATCTTTAGTTGAAGCAAGCAAAAGATAAGTTCCTGCTTCAATGCGATCGCTTGCTAAATAATAGTCGGTATAGTGAAGATAATCTACTCCAGTCACTTTAATGGTTTTTGTGGAAAGACCCTCAATGCAGGCTCCCATTGATATCAAAAAGTTCCCAACATCACTTACCTCAGGCTCTAAAGCCGCATTTTCAATAATGGTTATTCCTTTGGCTTTGGTACTAGCAATGAGAGCATTAATTGTTGCTCCCACCGATGGGAATGGTAATTTAATAGTATTACCCTTTAACGATGATGTTTTTAAATAAAGACAATCATCTTTTTCTTTAATCTTGACATTTAGTTTTTTTAAAGCTTCTAAATGATAGTTAATGGGTCTATCTCCTAAGTTACATCCTCCTATTTGTTTAATTTTTATTTTTTTGCTTTTGGCTAGCATTGCTCCCATAAAATAATATGATCCTCTAAGTTTAGAAATACTTTCGCTTACAAAACGATAATTAATATGTTTTTTTGGTTTGATTTTTAAAATATTGTTTTGAAAGTAAATTGTATAACCATGTTCTTCTAAAATTTTGATTTGGTTTAAAACATCATCTATTTCTGGGACATTGCGAATGATTACTTCTTCATTGGTGATGATGCTTGAAGCAATAATAGCTAAGGCACTATTTTTACTGCCACTTATTTTTATTGTACCTTGAATTTTCTTTTTACCCCGAATAGTTAATTTCATATTTCCTCCATGACAATTAATAATATGAAAGAAAAATATTAATTATGAATATAGATAAATCGTATTTATTTTGAAAAAAATAAAATAATAAATAGTGTAAGAAGGCAAAGAAACAAAAAATGCTTTTATTTTTTGAAGATTTGTGATAATATATATTCGAGAGAATAATTCGAGGTAAGTAAAATATGAAATATCGTATTGAAAAAGATGCATTAGGAGAAAAGATAATTCCTTCTGAAGCTTATTATGGAATTCATAGTTTGCGTTCCAAAGAAACATTTGAAATCACAAAAAATGGTTTATGTCGCCAAAATATTAAAGCTTTAGCTACCATAAAGAAAGTATTTGCTAAAGTCAATTGTGAATATAATTTTCTCGATGAGAAAAAGTGCGAAGCCATTATGTTAAGCTGCGATGAGATTCTTAATGGACGTCTTCATGGGCAATTTATTATCGATTCTATTCATGATGGTTATGGATATGGAATGAATATGAATGTTTGTGAAGTTGTGGCTAATCGCGCAAATGAAATGTTGGGTGGAAGTAAGGGACAGTATGAAAAGGTTACATTAGAAGATGTTGACTTAAATCAAGATACTGATGAAATTGTTGTCTTGGCGGGAAAAATTACAGCGGTAAGACTTGTTAAGAAATTGATTACTGAAGGTAAAAAATTAGTAAACAGTTTAGACGATGTTATTAATAATAAATTAAATGATTCCTTAAAAGAGCAATTTGTCTGTATAATGGATTTATTAGATAATGATTTAAAAAAATTAAATAAAGCTCTTGGAGAACTATTAGAAATAAGTGAAGGAAGAAATATTCTTCATTTAGATGATGATAGTGAATATTGGAAAAAAATAGTCAAAAATATTAACACTATTTCTAGTGATAAATTTGTTTTAGGTTCTAAAACTTATAATAGTATTAGTTCTTTAAATCCATTTATCATAGTTTCTTCACAAATTAAAAATATGATGGTTAATTTGAGTAAAGGAGCTAGTGATTTAAAAGAAATGGTTAATAACAAACAAATCATTGTTCCTAGTTCTGGGTATATGGATTCTAAGGGCGCAGATACTAGTTGTTTAGATGTTGTTAAACAAATTTCTTTTTATATTATTGGTAATGATATTACTATTTCACGTTGTGTTGAAGATAGTAAATTGAATGACAATTGTTTAAAAACAATGATTTTTGCTTGTCTATTTGAAAGTGCTAATTTGGTTCGAAGAACTTTAAGGACATTACGCGAACAATTTATTGAAATAATAGAGGTAAAATAATGAATATTTGGAAAGACATTAATCCTGATAGGGTAAAACCTGATGACTTTATTGCTTGTATAGAGATTGAACAAGGTAGTAAAAATAAGTATGAACTAGATAAGGAAACGGGTTTAATTATTCTTGACCGTGTTTTATATACTAGTACTCACTATCCTATGAACTATGGATTTATTCCTCACACTTTATCTGGTGATGGTGATCCTTTAGATGTTTTTGTTTTATGCAGTCAACCTATTGAAAAGATGAGTTTGGTTCGCTGTTACCCTATTGGTGTTGTTTTTATGACTGATAAAGAGGAAACAGATGAAAAGATAATTGCTATTCCTTTTGGGGACCCTCAATATAATACTTATAAAGATATTAGTGAATTGCCAAGTCATATTACAGAGGAATTGCGTCATTTTTTAAGCGTATATAAAGAACTTGAATATAAAAAGGTAAAAGTTCAAGAAACAGCTAATAGAGAAGTAGCTTTAAAAACAATTCAAGAAAATATTGATGCTTTTGAAAGATGCTTCAATAAATAAAAAAGCAAGGATTAACCTTGCCTTTTTTTTATAATAAGAACTTAAACATAACTAATACATCATAATAATTATTAGAATGATATGAAATTGTATCACTATCAATCATCTTGCATCCAGGGAAGAAAGAAGCATTATAGGCATCTAAATGGCGTTTGTATTGAATTTCAATATCAAATGATTTTGGCAATTGCAATTGACATTTACTTAAATCACCTTTTAAAGCTTTTTCACTTCCGGTTTCAATTTCTTTCCAAGTAATTGATGGATGTTTAGAAATAGTTGCTCCATATAAACCTGTTTTACTTGCTACTGTTGTAATATTTTCATTTACTTTTTTAGCTAGTTCTGTTAAATTCTCATCACCACTTAAAAATACTACAGGTACTTTATTATAGGCAGCATATAAAGAATTGATAGTAAATTCACTAGCTATTTCTCCATTTATTTTAACATGATGCAAACGGCTAACATTCATTGTATGTGATAATGAGTTGCCACTAGAACGTGATGGGCTGTGGTATCCAACAAACATTACCGCATCATATGTTTCATCTAAACCGGCCATCATGCTACAAGGAGTTCCTTGCCAACCTCTTAATAGTTTGGCTTCAACTGGCAAATCTAAAATTGATAAATTTCTTGCTGAATCATGAGCATCTTTAATGATGATTTCTGTTGCTCCTGCTTTTAGTGCCCCTCTACAAGCGGCATTAACTTCTCTTTGTAGTTCAGCTTTGAATTCTTGGTAGCGAGGGCTGTCGGCTTCAGTTTCATCCCAACAACAAATTCCATTTATTCCTTCGATATCAACACTTATAAAAACTTTCATATTTTCCTCCAAAAATATATATTTATATGATAATTATACATTAAAAATAATTGAAAAGAAATAATTATTTTATTTTGTTTTTATTTGTGATATAATTATTATAGTTAATTATGGAGGATTATATGTTTAGTGATGAATTAAAAGAAAATGCTGAAGTTAAAGAAGAAGTTACTGAAAGCAAAGAGGAAGAGAAACCTCAAGAATTAGAAGAAGTTCAAGAAGCGCAAGGCGCAAGCGTTAAACTAACTACAAGCTTAGATTATAGAACTATGAAATACTTAAATATATATCTATTAAAGTATAAGAGAAAGACTTTCTTACTATATGGTATTTTAATTGTTTTATCAATTGCTGCTGCCGTATATTTAGGAATATCTAGTAAGGGTAAAGATTATATTTGGATTATTCTTTTTGGTCTTGTTATTCTTTATACTTGCTATCAAGCTTTTTCAATGGAAAGAAATTTAGACAAACATTTAAAGAATTTCTTTACAACTCATAAACCAATTGATCAAACTTATACTGTTAGTAGTGAAAATATTAAACTTTCTGTTTCTACTGATCCAACAAGAGAAGATACTTTTGATTGGGCTTATATTAGTGAAATAGCCGAAATCCCTCAATATTATTTCTTATTTATTAGTGGTAGTACCCCAATGGTTTTTGATAAAAATAATATTATTGAAGGAAGTTTAGAAGAATTAGAAGAAATTATTAAAGAAAAAACAGCTTTAAAACCTTATAAGAAGTTAGACAAAGAAATCATAAAAAAACCAATTACCTTTGTTCAACCAGAAATCTTTGAAGCTACAAAAGAAGAACAAAAGGATGCTGTTGATGTTCAAGTTGAAGAAGTTAAACCTGAAGAAAAATCTAATGATGAGGATAAATAAAATAATTTGTGAAAAAAGTTTTAATATTCTTAGCCTTAATTGCTATTTTAGTATTAGGGCTAATTAGCTTTGAAGGAATTGCTTTAGTTATTTTTTTGTTAGTCTTTGTTCCTCTTTGTTTAATTCTTTCTCCACTTATTTTTAGAATTGAAAAAGAAGAAGAATTAACTGAAGAAGCCAAAAGAGAAAAAGAAGGAAAATTTCATAAGTGGGAGTAAAGTATGAGCAATATTCGTGTCTATAATTTAAAAAGTAAAAAGAATTTAACAAATCAACCTTTAAATAAAGAAATGGTTAAACAAATTATTGAAAACAATTCTTTAGAACTTTTAAGAATAAAAGTCCTAGAAACAAACTTTTCCATATCTGATGATCCAAGAGAAACGATTGAAACTTTAGGATTTGATGAGGATTATCGTTTGGTTGTCATCGAGTATCATTGTGACCGTTTTGGTAGTATTTTTAATAAAGGATTAATTTATTTAGATTATTTGACTAAGAATATAGGCAAGGTTAAATCGATTCTATACGAAAAATATAGCCGTGATATTTTAGACAATTTGGTGTTTAAACCACGTTTAATTGTCATCGGCAATGACTTTAATAAATATGATGAATATGCCATTAAGCAATTGCCATATGATATAGAATTGATTAAATTTCAAATGACGAATAATGATTATTTCATTTTAGAAAAATGTTATCATCATTTTGTCCCTGGAAAAGTTAATTTTTCACTTAACAATCTTTCCAAATTTGAAGTTATTAATGAATTCGTTTTATCATTGGGAGATGAAGTAGGCATTTCTTATTTGAATGGATTTGTAAGTTATCGTAAAATATGTAATTTTATGTATATATTAGAACAGGAATCTTTAACCATCGTTTTAAAACAAAAAACAGGATATAAGAAGTATCTTGTACAAACACAAGAAGATGTTGAAAAGATATTAAATTTGATTGAAAAAGTATATGATGAAAACTGATAAAATTAAAATTCTTTATGAGGATAATCATTTGTTGGTGGTTTTAAAACCGGAAAATGTTTTAAGTCAAGAAGACAAAAGCCATGATGATGATATGTTAAGTATTTTAAAAAGATATCTTAAAGAGACTTATCATAAAGAAGGAAATGTTTATTTAGGATTAGTACATCGCTTAGATAGACGCGTTGGTGGAGTTATGGTGTTTGCGAAAACTTCTAAATGTGCTAGTCGCCTAAGCGAAGATATTCGAAATCACCATTTTCATAAGTCATATTTAGCTTTAGTTAGTGGACGTCTTGAGGGTAAAAAAAGATTAGTCAACAAACTAAAAAAAGATGATTTATTATCATATGAAGATGAAAATGGGAAAACGTCAGAATTAGAATATGAAGTTATAAATACAATTGATTTAGATGGTGAATGTTTTAGTTTTGTTAAAATAAATTTGTTAACTGGAAGATATAATCAAATTAGATCGCAGTTTTCTTTAATTCATCATCCCTTAATTAATGATTTTAAATATGGTTATCGAGGAAAGAATTATAATGATTCTTTGGGTTTGTTTTGTTATCAAATAATTATAAATCATCCAATTACTAAAGAAAAAATGATTTTTAGAAGTCTTCCTGAAGGGAATTTTTGGGAACTTTTGAAAGGAGAAAATCTTGAAGAAATTTAGATTACCAATATTAATTGTGATTGTGTTTGTTTGTATTTTTGTGATTGCTTTAGTATTTAATTCTAAAACGACAATTAAAATAGAGGCTTATGGGGCAGATATTTATATTGATGAATATGGAGCTATAGATGTTTCTGAAAGTTGGGTTATTAAATATCCTTCAGGATATAATGTACGTTTTCGCGATATAAATTATCAAAAAGACCATTTGCATAATCCTTTAACTCAAGGATTAGATACACATAATGATAAAGCTAGCTTTGATAATGCTTCCGCTAGCGTTGAGGTTATTGATTTAGATACTGGTCAAGTTATTACAAATGGCATTCGTGAAGGTTATTCTTTTAATGGCGATCGCGATGAAAGAGGTCAAAGAATAACTTGCGAACCATATAGTGATGAATGTGAATCCATATTTGTTGATTTAACAAGCTATGGAGGAATGGGTGGAAGAAAACAATTTACTTATACTTATCGTATAAATGGAGCTGTTACTCAATATGATGATATATCTGAGCTAAATTGGATTTTATTCGATATGATGGAAGCAAAGATTAAAAAAGCTTATGTTCATATTCACTTGCCAAGTAATAGTTATAGCAAAGATGATATATTAGTTTGGGGTCACAGCAGTAGTAGTGGTAATATTTCTATTACTAGCAATCAAGACATTGATATTTCCGCGAAAAACATTTCTAAGGATGACAAATTAGAAATTAGAGTAGTTGTACCTAATGATTTGTTTTCAAACATTTCTCCTAATAATGTTGTTAAAGGAGAATTAAAAGAGAAAATCATTAGTTATGAAGGTGAGCTTTCTCGTATTACTAATTTGCAAGTTGCTTTTGTTTGGATTATTAATATATTGACAATTATTGTTATAGCTCTAACAGTTTTCATGATTATTAGAGTATATAAAAAGTATGATAAGGAATATGATCCAATCTTTAAAGGAGAAACTTTATCAGAGCCACCTAGTGATATATCACCGGCTGAAATGAGTTATTTGTATTATTTTGGTTCTCCTCAAAATGAAGATATTACTGCGACTTTATTAGATTTAGTTCATCGAAAGGTTTTGCTTTTAAAGGATAAAGGATATGAAATCACATCCAAAAATCCTGATTTTGATATTGAACTAAATACTGATGCCGATTTAAATAAACTTGAAGACCATGAAAGAATCTTAATTGATATGCTTATTAATACAATAGGCAATGGTAAAAGCGTAAATACTCAAGAAATTAAGAATTATGGTAATAGTTATTCTAAAGCTCAAAAGTTAATGAATAAATGTAATGAGTTTGTTAATTGTATTAAAAGAGAATATAAAAATAAAAAATATTTTGAAAATGCTAGAGAAAAGGCTATGAGCAAAAATGGTGCCTTTGCTTTATTACATATTGTATCTATTGTTTTATGTTTTATTTTATCTTTATTATTTAATATTAGTACAATAGTTAATATTATAATTATTTTTGCTCTTCTTGTTTCATATATTACTTATTTAACTCTTATTAAAAGAAGAACAAGAGCTGGTAATGAAGAATATGTAAAATGGAAAGCCTTTAAGAAATTTTTGGAAAGCTTTGGTAGTTTTAAAGATTATCCAATGCCTAGTATTGTTATTTGGGAAAAATATTTGGTTTATGCAACTTCTTTAAAGGTTGCTGATAAAGTAATGGAACAATTAGAAATTGCCTTACCAGAAACTGATGAATTAAATGCTAGTAGTGATGCCACATTTATGCGTTGGTATTATTTCGGACCAACATATCGTTTCAATACTTTTGTAGTTATTACTAATTCCTTCAATCAAGCGCGAAGCAACTCTATGAGTACTATTTCTGCTCATAATATGAGTAGTAGTGGCGGACATGGAGGAGGATTTAGTGGTGGTTCATCATTTGGTGGTGGCGGTGGCGGCGGAAGAAGCCGATAAAAAAAGAAAGGAGAAAAAAAGATGTTTTTATTAAATGTTACTGGAATTGTAATTATCGTTGTGGTAATTTTAGTATTAGTACTTATTATTGGTTCATGCATTTGTACATACAATAAACTTGTTAAACTTCGCAATAAAGTTAAAACAGCATGGAGTCAAATTGATGTACAATTAAAGAGACGTTTTGATTTAATCCCTAATTTAGTTGAAACTGTTAAAGGATATGCTAGTCATGAAGAATCTATTATTGGAGAATTTGCGAAAGCACGTGGATTATATGCTCAAGCAAGTCAAAGTGGAAATGTTCAAGAAATGGCAGAAGCTAATAAAGGCTTAAGCGGAGCTTTGAGTCGTTTATTAATGGTTCAAGAAAGATATCCAGAACTTAAAGCCAATACTAATTTCCAAGAATTAATGAAATCATTGCAAGAAACAGAAGATAAGATTTCTTATACTCGTCAATTCTATAATGAATCTGTTTCAACATACAATAATAAAGTAGAAATGTTCCCAAGTAATATTGTGGCAGCAATATTTAAATTCAAACAAGCTGATTTCTTTAATGTTACTGATGAAGCTCAAAGGGAAGCTCCACAAGTTAAGTTTTAAAAAAGGATGATATTCATCCTTTTTTTCTAGACAAAGCTATAAAAATATTGTATAATTTTAATGGGTGATGATTATGGAATTATTTGAAATTAATTTTTTGATAATGTCAATATTTGGTATTGCTATCTTTGTAACAATGTTTGTTTTGATTTTCTCACAAATTAAAAAACAAAAAAATCAACCCAAACTTATGGTTTATGCTACTGTTATTGGCAAAAGAGAAGATCACCGTCGAATTGATCATAACCGCCACACTTACTATTATGTAACTTTTAAAGTTGAGGGTGGAGATAGAATAGAATTAGTAGTTAATGGAAGTGAATATGGATTATTGTTTGAGGGAGATTCAGGAAAATTAACTTTTCAAGGTAATGTTTTTATAGATTTTCAAACAGAATAAAAAAATGCCACATTTACGTGGCATTTTTAAATATCTAAAAAGATAAATCATAATAATTTAAAATGTTATTTTTGTTTAACATTTTGATATTTTTTGTTGAATTGTTCAACACGACCAGCAGCTTGAACAAATTGTTGCTTGCCAGTATAAAATGGATGACATTTAGAACATGTATCTACACGCATTTCTTTTAAAGTAGAACCTGTTTCAAATGTGTTTCCACAAGTTGTACATACAACAGTAACTTTGTTGTATTGTGGATGGATTCCTTTTTTCATATTATTACTCCTTCCGCCATAGTTTTGTATTAGATAACTATAGTAAGTTTCCTTGTATATTATACTAAAAATATAGGCAATTGTCAAGAAATTATTGATTTAAGTTTCTTTAGAGTTTGATAAATAGATATTAGCTTTATTATTAACATAAAAAGTTAAAAAAATTAGTTGTTTTAACTATTATAATTATTAAAAATATAAATCAAAAGAAGAGCATGAAAAGTGCTTCAGACTGTTGACAAATTAAAATGTTAACAGTCTTTTTTTATACCTTTTAATAGTCATTGACATGGTTAATATAATA